>DASXRB010000130.1:0-4432 GCA_036506875.1 Kribbellaceae bacterium
GCCGTCGCGGCACTGCCGGAACGGCAGCGCCTCGCCGTCGACTGCTTCTACTTCGCGGACCTGTCGATCGCCGACACGGCCGCCGTCATGGGCTGCTCCGAGGGCACGGTCAAGTCCACCCTCTCCGACGCGCGGGCCCGCCTGCGCCCACTCCTGGAGGTGTCCGCATGAGCACACCCGAACGACCCGACTCCGACATCGACCGGATCCTGCGCAATGCCGGCGCGGCGTGGCGCGCGGACCAGCCGGCCGCGCCACAGCCCGACCTGTCCCGCCTGGAGCCGCCGCGGCGCCCGGCACGCCGCTGGGTGCCCGCGCTGGCCGCGGCCGCCGTCGGCGTGATCGCGCTGGGCGCCATCACCGTCGCGCGCACCGGGTCCCCCGAACCGGTGGTGACCGGCCCGGCAACCGCGACCACCGGGGCCGCCGCTCTCGTGGTGCACGACGGCGACACGGTGGAGGCGGTCGGCCGGGTGATCGCCGCGCCGGGGAAGCCGGTGGTGTTCTGCCCAGACCTGCCGGGGCCGAGTGTGGGCTACCTTCCCGGCCACGAGCCGGCACCGACCTGTCCCGACCAGTACGCCATCCCGGTCACCGGCGTCGATCTCACCGAGCTGAGTAGTCCGCGGACGGTCAAGGGCGTGACCGAGGGTGGCGCCACGCTGCGCGGGATCTGGCGCGATCGCAGCATCGAGGTCCAGCAGCAGTCGGCGCCGAAGCAGCGGCGGGCACCGGCCCTCGTGAACGACGTACCCTGCCCCGAGCCCTCGGGGGGCTGGACGTCCGGCGCCTGGGGTGACGCGGGGGAGCAGGGCCAGGCCATGACGCAGTACGTCGACTCCCACCCGGACCAGTTCGGCTTCGTCCGGACGGCGTACCCGAACGGGACTCCGCCGACCCCCGGCGCCGGCGAGCCGCTGACCGAGGTATTCGTGGTCGGCGTCTACTCCGGCGACCTGGAGCAGGCGCGGGCCAAGCTGGAGAGCCTGTACGAGGGCAACCTGTGCGTGACCACCGCGAAGGTCAGCGAGACGCAGCTGCGCGGGGCCCAGGAGGCGCTGCAGCCCTGGTTCCAGCACAAGCGCGGCCTGATCTCCAGCGGCACTGCCGGCGAGAAGGTCGACGTCGAGCTCCTGGTCGTGGACGAGGCGCTGTACCGCGACGTTCAGCGGATCGGCACCGATCTGCTGAACCTGGAGCCCGCGATCCGGCCGGTCAGCTGACGCCGGAGCGGTCGTGGAAGAAATCGGTGAGCAGCCGGGCCGTGGTGCCCGGCTGCTCGATCGCCGGTGAGTGTCCCGCGTCCGGGATGACCTGGACGCGGGTGCCGAGGCGTTCGGCCAGGTCCTGCTGGGCGTCGAGCGGCCAGGCGTCGTCGGTCGCGCCGGACAGGACCTGGGCGCGGACGCCGGACTTCGCGACCTGGTCGACCCGGTCCGGCGCGTCGACCAGCCGCCGGGTCAGCGACGCCAGCCCGACCGGGCTGTTCGAGGTGAACTTGGTCCGCATGAAAGCCGCGACATCGACCGGCGGCTCGACCCAGTCCGGCTGCTTGCGGTCGTGCTCGAGCTTGAGGTCGTACACCTGCTCGATCGGCAGGTTCTCCAGCCCGTACGCGAGCAGCTCCAGCTGGGAGCGCACGTTCTGGTCGGTGAACCCGGACGGGCCGGAGCACACCAGGGACAGCGTCGAGAACACCGACGCGTCGGCGAGCACCGCGGCCTGGCCGACCAGCCCGCCGAGCGAGTGGCCGACGAGCTGGCTGAACCCGCCGAGCTCCTTGCTGACGGCGACGAGGTCCAGCCCGAGCTCGTCCAGCTCGTACGCCGCCGGGTCGTCCGGCCCGGGCGTCTGGTACTGCCCGCGCTGGTCGATCGCGTACGCCCGCCAGCCGTAGCCGGCCAGCTCCGCGACCAGCGGCGTGAAGTCCTCCTTGCTGCCGGTCCACCCCGGGACCAGGAGCACGGTGCCGAGCGGCGTGCCGACCGCCGGTACGGCGGACAGGGCGGCGAAATCTCCGCGGCCGGTGCTGATCGTGGTGGGCTGGACGCCCTCGGGCAGCTGGAGAGTGCGCGGCGTACTCACGGGTACACCGTAACCGGCGCGGGACTCACCTCGCGTGGAGTCCGCATTCCGGCGCGCCGCACTGGACCGCTTCGAGCCTGCGGCACAATGGCGAGCGATGCATCGCACCGTAGCCGTGACGAACCAGAAGGGCGGCGTGGCCAAGACCACGACCGTCGCGTCGCTGGGCGTCGCGCTCTCGGACGCCGGCCAGCGGGTGCTGCTGGTGGACCTCGACCCGCAGGCCTGCCTGACGTTCTCGCTCGGCATCGACCCCGAGGACGTCGACACCTCCGTGCAGCAGGTGATCCTCGGCGAGGTCGAACCGCGTGCCGCCGTGGTGGCGTGCGAGGAGGGACCGGACCTGGTGCCGTCCACGATCGAGCTGACCACCGCCGAGTCGAAGCTGGTCGGCCAGCCGCGCCCTGAGCTGGCGCTGCGCGCGGCGCTGGAGCCGGTGCGGCCGTCGTACGACTGGATCCTGCTGGACTGCCCGCCCACCCTCGGGCTGCTCACCGTGAGCGCGCTGTCGGCGGCGACGGACGTGCTGATCCCGCTGCAGTGCGAGACGCTGTCGCACCGCGGTGTCGGCCAGCTGCTCGACACCATCCACGACGTGAAGCAGCTCACCAACCGCGGGCTGAACGTGCTCGGGGTGCTGCCGACCCTGTACGACGGCCGCACCAACCACGCGAAGGCCGTTCTCGAGGCGATCCCGGCGACGTACGACGTGGCGATCTTCGGTACGCCGATCCCGAAGTCGATCCGGTTCGCCGAGGCGCCCGCGGTCGGCCGCTCCGTGCTGTCGACCGCGGGCAGGACGCGCGGCGCCGACGCCTACCGCGAGGTTGCCGCCGCGCTCCTGGCCTCCTGACCTGCTAGCCCGCGATCACTGACCGGGGCCGGCCGGGGCGGGTCCGGGGTGGTTGCGGCGGGTACGGCGGATCAGCCAGCCGACCGGGACGGCGATGACCAGCGCCGTGACGAGGAACGGCAACACCGCGCCGACGGCCATCAGCGTCACCGCCGTGCTCGTGGTGAACGCGTCCCAGCCCTCCGACAGCCCGTGCAGGAATCCGCGCTGCGGCGGTCCGGGCGGAGGCGGCGGCGTCTCACCCGGGCGGACCAGCGTGACCGTGATCGTGGCCAGCTCGGTCTGACCGGCCAGCTGCTTCTGCTTGGCCAGCAGCGACTCCAGCTCCGCTTCCCGCCGGGTCAGCTCGGAGTCGACCGTCATCACCTCGCCGATCGTGTTGGCCTTCAGCATCAGCGCCCGGATCCGGGCCAGCCCGGCGCGCTGCGTGGTGATCCGGCTGTTGACGTCGACGACCTGCTCGGTGACGTCGGTCGACTGCTGCTGGATCGCCTTCACCTTGCCCAGGTCGCGGGCCTGCAGTGCCCGCACGGTCTCGTCGTACACGGTCGTCGGCACCCGCACCACCAGCTCGGCGTGGTCGATGGTTCCCTCGTCGTCGGCGCTGGTGTGCTCGCTCGAGATCTGGCCACGGTTGCCGTCGGCTATCGTCGCGACCGCGTTCCGCGTCTTCATCACGTCGGAGGTCTCGATCGTCATCGCACCGGTGCGGATGATCGCCCGGGCGAGCGACGGCTGCTCGGCGGACGTGCCGCCGGACTTGGGCTGCGGGACCGCGCCCTCGCTGCCCTGCGTGGCGTTCCCCGAGTACCCGTTCGGCGCGCCCCGGGAGTCTGTCGCCGGTGCCGCCGCGTCGCCCGCGCCGCTGCTCTTGTCGCTGTTCCCGCCGCAGCCGGCGGCGACCGCTACCGTCAGCAGCAGCACCGCGGTCGCGGCCGCGAGCCTCGTACTGGTCCCTCTCATCGGTCCCACACCTCCACCCTCACCGGACGAGCTGTCGGTTGGAGGACGCCGCGGAAGCGGTACGACGTTCCCGCTGCCCGGTCACCTTTCAGGCACGGCCCGGCGACGAACCGGTCACCGAGCCCCACGGGGCGTCAGCGGCCACGAAGCGCGCGGGAGGTCATGCGCCGGCCACCGGGGATCCGCACAGCCGAATGACCAGCGGGTCTCGAGGGGTGGCCGGCTGAACGGTGGGTTACGAAGGGTCGGTTCCGTCGCCGGCAGGTTCGGCCGACTTCCTGGTCCGGGTGCGCTTCCGTGCGGGTCGCGGCGCCTCGTCCGGCGCCGTCGCGTCGGCCGGACCGGCCGTGTCTGCGGCCGTTCCGGCGGCCTCTGCCTGTCCGGCCGTGCCGGTCGAGCCGCGGCGGCGGGTGCGGCGGCGGGGCTTGCGAGTCGCGCCGGGCTCGCCGGTGGTCGTCGTACCGCTCTCGTCGGGCGCGCCTTCGGTGCCCTCGGCAACGGTCGCCGGGGGCTCCGTGCCTTCGGTGGCCG
>DASXRB010000131.1:0-6206 GCA_036506875.1 Kribbellaceae bacterium
TGCCGGACCGGCTGCCGCCGCGGCCGGCGGACGGCTGGGCGGTGCGCGCGTACGACGGCGCCGGTCGGCCGGTGGGTGAGGTCACCGACGCGGTGCTGGCCGGCAGCATCACCGCGGTGCGGGTGCTGGACGGGGTCTACGTACGGCGGACGAACCCGGCCGAGGCGTACTGGATCGCCGGCCTGGTGCGCGAGCTGCTGGCCCGCGACACCGGGCAGAGCATCGGCATCGTCGCGTTCTCCGAGGCGCAGCAGGGCGAGATCGAGCGGGCTCTGGAGCAGCTCGCGCAGGACGACCCGCAGTTCGGGACGCGGTACGAGGCCGAGCTGAGCCGCACCATCGGCGGCACCGACGCCGGGCTGTTCGTGAAGAACCTGGAGAACGTGCAGGGCGACGAGCGCGACATCGTCATCCTGAGCATCTGCTACGCGCCGGGGCCGGACGGGCGGATGCTGATGAACTTCGGGCCGATCAACACCGCGGGCGGCGAGAAGCGGCTGAACGTCATCTTCAGCCGGGCCCGGCGGCACATGGTCGTGGTGAGCAGCATCCAGCCGGACGCGATCACCAACACCTACAACGACGGCGCGAACACGCTGCGGCGGTTCCTCGGGTACGCCGACGCGGTGTCGCGCGGTGACGCCGTGGCCGCCCGTGCCGCGCTCGCGCCGTACTCGGCCGGCCGGACGCGGCCTTCGGGTACGACGGGCGCTCCGGAGCGGGAGTCCGTCGTCTCGCAGCTGGCGGAGGCGCTGCGGGGTCGTGGGGTGGACGTGCGGCTCGATGTCGGCGAGTCGGCCTTCCGGTGCGACCTGGCGCTGCGGCTGCCGGGTGAGACCGGATACCGGGTCGCGGTGCTGGTGGACACGCCGGCCCGGGTCGCGTCGGACTCGACGTACGAGCGGCTGAGCACCCACAACCGGGCCCTGGCCGGTGGCGGCTGGGTGGTCACGAACGTGCTCACCGCCGACTGGCTGCGCGACCCGGACGGCGTTGTGGACAGGGTTCAGAGCGTGCTGCGCAGACCCCAGAGCAGCGGGTAGTAGCGCAGGTCCAGCCGGCTGCGCAGGTAGCCGGCGCCGGACGAGCCGCCGGTGCCGGGCTTGGTGCCGATCATCCGCTCGACCATCACCACGTGCCGGGCGCGCCAGGCGGCGGCCAGCTCGTCGTGCTGCAGCAGCGCCTCCGCGAGCTCCCAGATCGCGGCGTGCTCGGACCGGTTGTGTGCCACGGTCAGCAGCGCGGCGCGGATCTCGTCCTCGGTGCCGGTCTTGAACCCGGCCACGGCCAGCACGCCGAGGAACGCGTCCCACAGCGTCGGCTCGGCCAGCCGCTTGGCCAGCCGGGCCCGCTCGTCGTCGGTCAGGCCGCGGAACCGCTTCACGAACGACGGGTCCTTGGCGCCGGAGACGAACTCGATCTCGCGGTACTGCACCGACTGGAAGCCGCTGGCCGGCGCGAGCTGCTGGCGGAACTTGCCGAAGTCCTGCGGGGTCATCGTCTCCAGGATGTCGACCTGGCTCACCAGCACCCGCTCGATGACCTGGACCCGGCCCAGCAGGTGCTGCGCCCACCACAGCTCACCGGCCGCCATCGCCTCGCGCGCGGTGGTGAGCTCGTGCAGGATCTGCTGGAACCACAGCTCGTAGACCTGGTGGATCGTGATGAACAGCAGCTCGTCGTGCGCCGGCGGGTCCGACTCCAGCCGCTGCTGGTCGAGCAGCTCCGCCAGGCGCAGGTAGCTGCCGTACGTGAGCCGGCCGCCCTCCTCGCCGAAATGCACGTCCTGCCCGTCCCAGTCGCCCTCGATCTCGGCCGCGCTGGGCGATTGCCCGTTCTGCGTCGTCACCGGGCGAGGATAACCCCCGGCTGCGCGGAAACTGTCGGTGCTCGGATCCAGACTGCGGGCATGACCACTTCGACCACCGCGGCGCTGGACGTCGCGCGGGCGTATTTCGACGCCTGGACGACCAAGGACCTGGATACGGCGATGAGCCTGCTCGCCGACGACGTCGTGTGCGACGCGCCGGCCGGACGGATCGAGGGCGTGGCGGCGTACCGGGAGTTCCTCGGGCCGTTCGCGATGATGCTGCTCGGCTCGGAGCTGTTCGCCGCCTTCGGCGACGACACCACCGCCGTGCTCGTCTACGACACCCGCACCCCGCCTGTGGCGAGTGCCCCCGGCGCGGAGTGCCTGACCGTCCGGGACGGCAAGATCGTCCACAACCGCTTCATCTTCGACCGCCTCCCCTTCGAGCTCGCCCGGAACGCCGCCGCGGCCGCGCAGCCGGCGAGCTGAACGATCCGCTCGGCCCGGCGGCTCAGGTCGCGCGTAACAGCGCGCCTGGTGAGGATGGGTGTGGGCCACTGCCTCCGCGTCCGCGACCGCGCCCGACATCGCGAACCTGTCCGTCGGGCAGATCCTCGTCCGGTCCGAGGCCGCACTCAACAGTGCGAGCAGCCTCCGGGTCAACGGCAGTGTGATCTCCGGAGGGCAGAAGGAGACGTTCGACGTCCGGTTCGCACCGGACGGCGCGAGCGGCGCCATCGGCGTCGGCCCGGCGGCAATTCATCGAGCTCACCCGGGGCAAGTGGACCAAGTGGCCGATGACTGACGAACGGCTCGGCCGGTTCGCCGCGCTGGGCGACCGCGCCAAGTTCTTCAAAGACCTGTTCGAGGGCACCAGCGGCATGCGCAAGGCCGGTACGCGAACCGTCGCCGGCGTGAGGTGCGTCGGCCTCGAGCAGGGCGGGGCGGTCCTGTGGGTCGACACCGCGACGGCGCGTCCGCAGCGACTCGACGCGCCAGCGCGGTCGAACGACGTCGGTGCGGTGTCGTTCAGCGAGTACTACGCCGTTCCGAACCCGAAGGCGCCTCCGCGCGCCACCGTCATCGACTCCAGCAAGCTCCGCTGAATCGTCACGGGCGTGCCCGCCGGTGGTGCGATGATGTGCGCCATGGATCTCAAGCTTTCGACGAAGTACGACGCGAGCCCGGCGGACGTCTTCGCGATCATCTCGGACCCGGCGTTCCGGGAGGAGGCGTGCGTGCAGACCCACGCGGTCTCGTACGACGTCAGCGTGACCCGGTCCGGGTCCGAGACGGTCGTGAAGGTCGTGCGGGAGATGCCCACCGAGCAGATCCCGGACTTCGCGAAGAAGTTCGTCGGCGCCACGATCACCGTCGTGCAGACCGAGACCTGGGGTCCGGCCGCCGCGGACGGGTCCCGGCGGGCCTCCGTGCGCGGTGAGGTGAAGGGCACCCCGGCCGGGTTCACCGGTACGGCGTCGATCAGCGGCGACACCGGCCAGACCGTCCAGGCCGTCGACCTGGACGTCAAGGTCGCCGTACCGCTGATCGGCCGCAAGATGGAGCCGTTCATCGCCCAGGCCATCGAAGCCGCCCTGGTCAAGGAACAGCAGATCGGCCAGACCTGGCGAGCCTGATCCTTCCATTCGTCGGGCCCTGGGGACCCGGCGTGTCGCCGTTCGTCGGGCCCTTCGTGCCACGGCCGGCGCGGCATCTCCCGCCTGGACCCGTGTCGCTGCGGGTGAACGTCGTACCGCGGTGGCACGCTGGCAGGGACGAGTTGCCGGCCGAGGGAGGCTCCGGTGCGCAGACGACGGCGACACGACACACTCGATCTGCTGGGGATGGCGCCCGGCGAGGACACCCGGTACTGCGTTCTGTGCCAGACGGTCATGCTGTTCGAACGCGTCGACGCCGCGGACCTGCTCGACGACGCGGCCGGCGCCGAGTGGGTATGCGTGACGTGCGGGTCGGCCGTCTTCGTCGACCCGCCGGTGCAGGCCGGCGGACGCTCCGCCTGACCGCCGCGGAGCGTCCGTCGTACCGGCTCGGGCGTCAGCCCATGTGGGGGTAGCGGAAGTCGGTCGGCGGGTTGAAGGTCTCCTTCATCGAGCGCGGGCTGACCCAGCGGATCAGGTTCCACATCGAGCCGGCCTTGTCGTTGGTGCCGCTGGCCCGCGCGCCGCCGAACGGCTGCTGGCCGACGACCGCGCCGGTCGGCTTGTCGTTGACGTAGAAGTTGCCCGCCGCGAACCGCAGGTAGTCGCCGGCCGCCGCGATGGCGCCGCGGTCCTGGGCGATGACCGCGCCGGTCAGACCGTACGGCGCCGCGCTCTCCATCTGCTTCAGCACGGTCTCGTAGTCGGCGTCGTCGTACACGTGCACGCCGAGGATCGGGCCGAAGTACTCGGTGGTGAAGATCTCGTCGGTCGGGTCGTCGCTGACCAGCAGCGTCGGACGGACGAAGTACCCCTCGCTGTCGTCATAGGTGCCGCCGGCAACGACCTCGACACCGCCGTACTGGTGCGCACGGTCGATCGCGGCCTTGTGCTTGGCGAACGCGCGGTCGTCGATCACGGCGCCGATGAAGTTCGCCAGGTCGGAGACGTCGCCCATGGTCAGGCTCTCGGTCTCGCTGACCAGGTCGTCGCGCAGGTGGTCCCAGACACTGCGGGCGACATAGGCGCGGGAGGCCGCGGAGCACTTCTGGCCCTGGTACTCGAAGGCGCCGCGCACCATCGCGGTCTTCAGCACCGCCGGGTCCGCCGACGGGTGCGCGAGGATGAAGTCCTTGCCGCCGGTCTCGCCGACCAGCCGGGGATACGTCTTGTACGACGCGATGTTGGCACCGACCGTGCTCCACAGGTGCTGGAACGTCCTGGTGGAGCCGGTGAAGTGGATCGCGGCCAGGTCCGGGTGCGTGAGCGCGACCTTGGACAGGTCGATGCCGTCGCCGGTGACCAGGTTGATCACGCCCGGGGGCAGGCCGGCCGCCTCGAGCAGCCGCATCGTCCAGTGCGCGGCGAACTGCTGCGTCGGGCTCGGCTTCCAGACGACCACGTTGCCCATCAGCGCCGGGGCGGTCGGCAGGTTGCCGGCGATCGCGGTGAAGTTGAACGGGGTGATGGCGTAGACGAAGCCCTCGAGCGGCCGGTAGTCGACCCGGTTCCAGATCCCCGGCGCGGAGATCGGCTGGTCGCTCACGATCCCGCGCGCGAACGCGACGTTGAACCGCAGGAAGTCGATCAGCTCGCAGGCGGAGTCGATCTCGGCCTGCTGGACGGTCTTGGACTGGCCGAGCATCGTCGCCGCGTTCAGGGTGTCGCGCCACGGGCCGGCGAGCAGGTCGGCGGCCTTCAGGAACACCGCGGCGCGGTCGTCGAACGACAGGCTGCGCCAGGCCGGAGCGGCCGCCAGGGCGGCGTTGACCGCGTCGGTGGCGTCGGCCTCGGTCGCGTTGCCGAGGGTGCCCAGGACGTGAGCGTGCTTGTGCGGCTGGACGACCTCGATGGGCGCGCCCCTGCCGAGCCGCTGCTCGCCGCCGATCGTGCAGGTCAGCTCGATGCCACCGGCGCTGGCGAGCTCTTTGAGCTTCGCCTCCAGGCTGCCGCGCTCGGGCGAGCCCGGAGCGTATGAGCGAACGGTCTCGTTGACCGGAGTCGGTACGGCGGTGACGGCATCCATGGCGTCGCTGCTCCTCGGTTGGTTGTCCTCGGCATTGCCCCTCGGGTTGCGCGTCTCGGGCGGCCGGAGATCACCCGGCGGCGTGCGCACGAGACTCATGCTGCCACGCCGGGCGAGTCCCGACGAAGTCGGCCGTTTCGTACCCGCGCGTAGGGTCGGCGAGTGGCAACCAGCATCGTGTTCGAGACCCATCAGTGGACCGAGGACAACGAGAACGGCCTGGTCAGCGGCTGGCTGCCGGGCCGCCTCACCGATCGCGGCCGCCGGATGTCGCTGGAGCTCGGCGAGCGCCGTCGCACGGACGGTCTCGCAGCGATCTTCACCTCCGACCTGGGATCAGGCGGTACGACGGGTTGCCGGCGCCGTGGACGACCTAGCGAGCCGCTGGGACGGGGCTCGGGTGTTGATCATCGGCCGTGTAGCCACCAGGTGGGCGCTCGACATCCGTCTGCGTGGTGCGTCACTGGATGAGCTCGCCGCCGGCGGTTTCGAGTGGCGGGAGGGGTGGGAGTACACGCTCGGCAGCTCGTCGCCAGGGTCAGGTACGACGGCCTGAGGGAATCGCGCTTGACAAGGTGATCGAACACGTGTTCGACTCTAGCTATGTTCAGCGTCCTTGTCCAGAGCGGGCCCGGAGGCCTCGCGATCGCCGGTGAGCTGTCACCCGGCGACGCAACCTTCGCGACCCTCGCCGACATTTTCGGGCTGGATG
>DASXRB010000132.1:0-3846 GCA_036506875.1 Kribbellaceae bacterium
CCTGTGCCGGCCGGTCCCGGCGGCGTCTCCTGAAGTGCAGGGCCGGAGGTCGGCACCAGCGGGCAGGTTCGAGGTGAGTCGCGATGGATACGTTCGACGCCGAAGGTCTGAGGATCCTGACCGACGCGGAGTGCCTGCGGATGATGGGGTCGGTGCCGGTCGGCAGGGTGGTCTTCCACGAGGGCGGGCTGCCCGCCGTGCGCGTGGTGAACTTCGCGGTCGACGGCCGGTCCGTGGTGTTCCGGTCCGCGCCGGGCGGGAAGACCCGCGCGGCGGAGCGCGGTGACGTGGTCGCCTTCGAGGTCGACCGGTACGACGCCGACCGGCATCTCGGCTGGACCGTCACCGTGATCGGCCACGCGTCACTGGTCACCGACCCCGGCGAGGTGGACGAGATCATGCGGCTGCCGATCGCGCGCTGGGCACCCGGGCCGCACTCCGTCATCGTCCGCATCGGCATCGAGTCGGTCGCCGGCCGCAGCGTCGTGCCGTGGGCCCAGCGGCCGCGTGATCAGGGAACAAAGGCCCTGCCTCGCGTGGGCGCCCGCGCCCAGGCTTGAGCCGAGCAGGCAGATTCCGGGTCTGCCGACCGTCCGGCCGGAGGTTCCGAGATGTTGATCCGATCCTTGATGACCTCACCCGCGGTCACCGTGAGCGGTGACACGCCGGTCGGGGACGCGTTGCGGCTGCTCGACGAGCACCGGATCACGGCGCTGCCGGTCATCGACCGTGACGGCCGCCTGCTCGGCGTGGTCAGCGAGGCCGACCTGCTGCGCGACGCCGTTCCCGTGGACGCGCCGGCCGGCATAGCGCCCCTCCGGTTGAGCACCGTCACGCCGGCCCGCCGGATCGATGAGCTGATGACCAACCTGGTGATCAGCGTCGACGCCGACGCCGACGTCGACGAGGCGATCGACCTGATGACCTCGACGATGGTGAAAAGCCTGCCGGTCGTGCTGCACGGCCGGGTGATCGGCGTGATCAGCCGCAGTGACGTCGTCCACCTGCTGGCGACCAGGGACCGGCGGATCCGTGACGAGGTGCTGGTGTTGCTGCGCGGCGAGTGCGACGACTGCGGGGTGGACGTCCGCGACGGCGTGGTCACGGTGACCGGCGCCACCAGCGACCACGAGCGGCGGCTCGCCGAGCTCCTGGCCGGCGCGGTGGCCGGCGTCGTCGCCGTCCACGTCCGTTGATGGACGCGGTGATCGTCGCCGGCGTGGACGGGTCCGACGGCGGCCGGCGCGCGCTGCGGTTCGCGCTCGAGGAGGCGGAGCTGCGCGGCTGCGCGGTGGAGGCCGTGCGCGTCGTGCGTGCCGGCGACGACCTGGCCCTGTGCGAGCACGAGCTGTGGGCCGACATCGAGTCGGTCCGCGGCGAGCGGCCGTCCGCGCCGGCGGTGACCGCCCAGGTGATCGCGGGCGACCCGGCCGGCGTGCTGATCGAGAAGTCCGCGACCGCGGTGCTGATGACCGTCGGCAGCCACGGCACCACCTCGCTGATCCACTCCGCCATGGGGTCGGTCAGCACAGCCTGCGCTCAGCTCGCGACCTGCCCGGTCGTGGTGCTGCCGCGTCGTACCCACGACTGATCACGAATCGACAAGGAGACCGTATGGACGCGACCGCCGTGGCTCGCTGGCAGTTCGGGATCACCACCGTCTACCACTTCCTGTTCGTACCGATCACGATCGGCCTGTCCGCACTGGTGGCCGGGCTGCAGACCGCCTGGGTCCGCACCGGCAAGGAGCAGTACCTGCGGGCGACCAAGTTCTGGGGGAAGTTGTTCCTGATCAACTTCGCGATGGGCGTCGTGACCGGCATCGTGCAGGAGTTCCAGTTCGGGATGAACTGGAGCGACTACTCGCGGTTCGTCGGGGACGTGTTCGGGGCACCGCTGGCGATCGAGGGTCTGCTGGCGTTCTTCCTGGAGTCGACGTTCCTCGGCCTGTGGATCTTCGGCTGGGACAGGCTGCCGAAACGGCTGCACCTGGCCTGCATCTGGCTGGTCGCCATCGGCACCCAGCTGTCGGCGTACTTCATCCTGGCCGCGAACTCGTGGATGCAGCATCCAGTCGGCTACCGGTTCAACCCGGACACCGGCCGGGCCGAGCTGGAGTCCATCGGCGCGGTGCTGACGAACTCGACCGCGCTGATCACCTACCCGCACACGATCACCGCGGCGTTCGTCACCGCCGGGGCGTTCATGCTCACGGTCGCGGCCTGGCACCTGCGCCGGCGCAACGAGACCGCGGTGTTCAAGCCGAGCTTCAAGGTCGCGCTGTGGGTCGTGCTGATCGCCGGGATCGGCACCGCGGTCACCGGCGACATCCAGGCGCGGATCATGACCGACCAGCAGCCGATGAAGATGGCCGCGGCCGAGGCGTTGTACGACACCCGGTCCGAGGCGGGCTTCTCACTGTTCACGGTCGGCTCGCTGAACGGGCGCGAGGAGGTCTTCAGCGTCAAGGTGCCGGCCGGGCTCTCGCTGATGGCGACCGGTTCGACGTCCGGCACCGTCGAGGGGATCAACGACCTGCAGGCGCGGTACGAGAAGCAGTACGGGCCCGGTGAGTACGTGCCCTACGTGCCGGTGACGTACTGGTCGTTCCGGCTGATGATCGGGTTCGGCGGACTCGCCGCGCTGCTCGCGCTGATCGGCCTGTGGCTGACCCGGCGCGGCCGGCTGCCCGGCCGGCGGTGGTTCTGGGTGGCGTCCGGCTCCGCCGTCGCGCTGCCGCTGCTGGCCAACACGATGGGCTGGATCTTCACCGAGATGGGCCGGCAGCCGTGGACGGTGTTCGGGGTGCTGAAGACCATCCACAGCGTCTCCCCCGGCGTGTCGACGGCCGAGGTGGTCGTCTCGCTGTCCGCCCTCACCCTGCTGTACGGCGTGCTCGCCGTCGTCGAGGTGGTGCTGATGGTCCGCTACGCCAAGGCCGGGCCGCCCGTGGAGCCACCGCCGGGTGAAGAGACCGGCCAGGACCGCCCGCTCGCCTTCGCCTACTAGGAGCACCGCGATGGAACTCACCGATGTCTGGTTCACGCTGATCGCCGTGCTGTGGTGCGGCTACTTCATGCTCGAGGGGTTCGACTTCGGCGTCGGCATGCTGCTGCCGGTGCTGGGCCGGTCCGAGACCGAGCGCCGCGTGCTGGTGAACACGATCGGCCCGGTCTGGGACGGCAACGAGGTGTGGCTGCTGGTGGCCGGCGGCGCGACGTTCGCCGCGTTCCCGGAGTGGTACGCGACGCTGTTCAGCGGGTTCTACCTGCCACTGCTGCTGATCCTGGTGGCGCTGATCATCCGCGGGGTGGCGTTCGAGTACCGCGGCAAGATCGACGACCCGGGCTGGCGGCGGCGCTGGGACCAGGCCATCGTCGTCGGCAGCCTGGTGCCGGCCCTGCTCTGGGGCGTTGCCTTCGGCAACATCCTGCGCGGGGTGCCGGTGGACGCGAACGGCGAGTACACCGGCGGCTTCTTCAACCTGCTCAACCCGTATGCGCTGCTCGGCGGGCTGACCACGCTGACCCTGTTCGGACTGCACGGCGCGGTCTTCCTGGCGCTGCGCACCACCGGTGAGATCCGCGAGCAGGCCGCGCGCACGGCGTCGGTGATCGCGCTGGGAACGGTGCCGGTGGCGGCCGGGTTCCTGCTGTGGACCCAGCTGCGCGACGGCGCTTCGGCGACGAGTGTCGTGCTGTCCGCCGCGGCCGCGGTGGCGCTGGTGGCGGCGGTGCTCGCGAACCGGGCCGGGCGGGAGGGCTGGGCCTTCCTGCTCACCGCGGCGACGATCGTGGTGGCGACGGCCGCGCTGTTCGTGACGCTGTACCCGAACGTCATGCCGTC
>DASXRB010000133.1:0-2874 GCA_036506875.1 Kribbellaceae bacterium
CGAACCCGGCCAGCGGCTCGGTCCCCGGCCGCCCGTAGGCGTCCGGCTCCACCACGGACAGCGTGTACGACGAGGTGTCGCCGGTGCGGTCGACCACGACGAACGCCCGGTCGTCCAGCTCCGCGTCCTCCTCGCGCTCGATCGTCACCTCGGAGACGTGGATGCCGGTGATCCGGCGGCCGCCGTCGATCCGGATGTTGCCCGGGGCAAGCTCCTTCGGCGCCTTGCCGAGGAACGTCACCACCAGGGTCAGCCCGTCGTCGTGCGCCTCGACGGCGTCGACGCCGTTGAGCTTCGCGGTCCGGACATCGCCGCGCCGGTGCCCGGTCTCACACTGTGTCGTCTCCGCGGTCGTCATGCCGCCCTCCCCTCGAAGGTCTCGGTACGCCGGTCGCCGGTCGCCCTGACGACGTACGCCACCCGCACCCGCAGCACGTTGTCGTTGCTCTCGACAACTACCGCCTCGACCTGGATCACGTCACCCAGCCAGCGCTCCAGCTGCGCGTGGATCGACAGCTGCAGGGTGGCCGCCAGCTCCGGGCTGTTCGGCTCGAAGACCAGGTCCAGCAGGCCGCAGCCGAAGTCCGGCCGCATCACCCGCTCGCCGGGGCTGGTGAACAGCACCAGCTCGATCAGGTCCCTGATGTGGCCGTCGTACCCGACGTCGGCCGTCCGTCCCCGCCGGTCCACACGGAACGGGAAGTCGATGTCGATCCGCTCGGTCCCCTCCACAGATCTTGGCACTGACTCAGACCCCCTTGGTTCGTTGCTGTACGACGGTCACCAGCGGCGGACCCTGCGGAACCTGCTCCGCGCTCAGGCACAGCCCGGTCGACGCCTGTGTCACCACCGGCGCCCCCGCCACCGTCACCCGCGCCGCCGGCGTCACCCAGCGGATCGTCACGCACGGCTGCGGCTTGTTCCCGGCGGTGAACGGGCAGCCGGCGATCAGCCAGGTGCCCGCCACGGTGGCGGCCGGCTGGCCGGACAGGTTCACCCGCGGCGACGCCGGCAGGTAGGACGCCCGCCCGCCGTGCGGGCAGCTCACGGTCGCGTTCACGTGCAGGACGTTGGTCATGGTCAGGTCACCGTGAGCCCGCCGGTGTTGACGTCCACCACGTTGCCGACCAGCGAGATCGTCGCGCCCTTGCCGTTGCTGATCAGGATCCCGGTGTCGTTGACCGTGATCATCGCGCCGCCCGGCGAGCGCAGCGTGATGCCCGGGCCGCCGGGCAGGTCGGACATCAGAATGCTGTACTGGCCGCGGGTCTGCAGCAGGATGTTCGGCTGCCCCGGCGGCCCGGCCAGCGCGGTCGGCGGCACCTCGGCCGCCGAGCCGAACCAGCACCCGGTCCAGATCGGGAAGCTCGGGTCGCCCTGCTCGAACTCGATCCACACCCCGGCCCCGACCACCGGTACGACGTACACCCCGGTCTGCGGACCGGCCAGCGGAAGGCACGGCATCGCCCACGTGCACGGGGTGTCGCCGAGCACGTCCGGCACCATGGCCTGGATCCGGCCCTGCTGCATCGGGTCGACGTTGTTCACGACGGTGCCGCGGTACTTGCCGAGATACTTCGTCGCTTCTGGCATCAGACATCCTCAGGAGATCGGTCACGGGATCACGGCCGGGGTCAGGGACACCAGGCCCTCGCGGGCCAGGGTGAAGTTCTGGGTGTACGAGCCGCGCTGCAGGTTGTGGGTCACCGACTTCACGTAGTACAGGCCGTCGTAGGTCAGCCCCGCGCCGCGCACGCCGACCAGCTCGCGCGGCCGCAGCACGTGGCCGTACCGCGTCACGTCCAGCTGGCCGGAGCCGCTGACCGCGTCCGACGACTCGACCGCCTTCGCGAGCGCCTCGGCGACCGCCTGTGCCGGCTCCTTCTTCGCAGTGTCCGCGATCACCTTCTTCTTCAGCGCCGGCGCCGGCCGGGCCGCGAGCGGCGGCCGCAGCACGCTGACCTCGGGCACCGGCAGCAGCAGCGCGACCTTGGTGGCCGGGATCTGGATCCGCGCCACCGGCTGCTCCTTGGCCGAGCCGTCGAAGCCGAAGGTCATCTGGTCCACGTTCGACAGGTGGTCGGAGTTCACGGTCAGCGCGTGCTGCGGCACACCGAGCCGCACCTCCGGTCCCCAGTAGCCCTTGCTGATCCCGGGCACCGGACCGGGGTCGAGGTAGAACACGTACCCGTTCGCCCTGGCCAGCTCGTTGAGGTACCCGAGATCGGTGCCCTTCTGGAAGTCCACCCGCTGCGTCGGCAGCGGCGTCTGCGGCACCAGCTCGGGGATGACCAGCGGCACGATCCCGTACTGCGCGTACTGCGCGATGATCGTCGCCACCCTGATGGCCGGGCCCATCGCCGGGTACGGCACGCCCTCGCGCTCCTCGAGGTCCATCAGGACCGTCAGGTCCTCGCCGGTCAGCGTGAGCGTCGACTGCCCCGGCACTCCGCTGATCCCGACCTCGTGCCGCAGGATGATCCCGTCCATCAGCACGGTCGGCGTGCCCCGCACGATCGCGGTCAGCACCACCCGGGCCGGCGGGTCGAAGAACCCCGACGGCAGCAGCGTGCGGTTGATCAGCCCGCTCTTCGACAGGTCGAACGCCAGCTGGAACCCGCTCCGCTGCCCGGCACTGACCGTGATCTGCGCCGACAACAACGCATCGGTCACCGCCTCCGGAGCCGGCACCGCGATCTGCCGCCCCATCATCAGCATCAACCGAACCGGCGCCTCGCCCATCCGCTCCCCCTCAATCTCCACTCATCGGGCCCTTATGACCCGGCGTGTCGTCACTCATCGGGCCCTCGTGACCGTTGCAAGTCAGCCGGTCTGGTCCGGCAGCGTGATCCGCAGCACCCGTCCCGGGGTCCT
>DASXRB010000134.1:0-3072 GCA_036506875.1 Kribbellaceae bacterium
CGCCGCCACCGTCGCCGCCCTGGCCGCCGGCGTCGCGGTCACCGCGGGCTGCGGCCCGCAGACGCGACCGGAGGCGGCCGCCAATCCGCGGAACCCGGCGACTACCTCGAGCGCCCCGGCCGACCCCGGCGGCGAGACGACGATCCCGGCCGCGACGCCGAGTCCGGCCGCGACGCCGAGTCCGGCCGCGACGGCGGGGACGGGCAAGATGCTCCCGGCGCTGACGCCGGACCTTCGCTACCAGACCCGCAGCTGGGGTGTGGTCGGCGGCAACGAGGGCAGCGGGATCGGGGTCCAGGCACCGGCCGGCTGGCGGTTCGTGCAGCTGGGCGACTTCCACGCGAAGTTCAGCGGCGCGGGCGACGTGTGGTCGCTGCGGGTGAACGGCGCGGTCGGCGACCCGCCGACGTCGCAGAGCGCCACGCTCGACGCCAAGCTCGCGACCCTGCGGAGCGCCACGAACGGCTTCGACCTCGTCTCGCGCTCCGCGGGCCGCACGACGAGCGTCTACGGCTCGATGCCGTACACCTACACCACACTCGTGTACCGCTACACCGCCTCGGACGGCACCACCCGGATCGTGCTGGACCGCTGGATCGACGACAGCGGCGCCGCGACGGACAACGCGTGGACCGAGATCGTCGTGTCCGGCCGCCCGCTCGACTCGGCGGGCCTGCGGGCCGTGATGGAGAAGGCCACCAGGACCCTGGTCCGCGCCGGCTGAGGCTCCATTCAGCTCATTGCTGCCGGCAACGTCGCGGACCAGGCCTCGCGGAGCTCGGTGAGCGGGATCGTGAACAGGTCCTGCAGGTCGAACGCGTCGCCGGTGATGACGCCGATCTTGGCGCGCGGGAAGCGGCGGGCGGTGCACATGTCGGTGAACCGCACCTCCTCGGTGCGCGGCACCGCGACGATCGCCCGGGCGGTCGACTCGGAGAACAGGAACAGGAACGGGTCCAGCCCGTCCGGAACCCACAGCCGCGCCCCGGCACCGCCGCGCAGGCAGGACTCGGCCAGCGCCTGCGCGATCCCGCCGTCGCTCACGTCGTGCGCGGCGTCGATCAGCCCGTCGCGCGACGCGTTGACCAGGATGTCGGCGAGCTCCTTCTCCGCGTCCAGGTCGACGACCGGCGGGATGCCCCCGAGGTGGCCGTGTACGACGTTGGCCCACTCCGAGCCGGACAGCTCCGCACGCGTCGTACCGAGCACGTAGACCTGGTGGCCCTCCATCGCCGGCGTGAAGCCGATCGGCGTACGGCGGCTGACGTCGTCGATCACGCCCAGCACACCGACCACCGGGGTCGGCAGGATCGGGGTCTCGCCGGTCTGGTTGTAGAACGACACGTTGCCGCCGGTGACCGGGATGCCCAGCGCCTTGCAGCCGTCCACGAGGCCGCGGACCGCCTCGGCGAACTGCCACATCACCGACGGGTCCTCCGGGGACCCGAAGTTCAGGCAGTCGGTGACCGCGAGCGGCCGGGCGCCGGTGGTGGCGACGTTGCGGTAAGACTCGGCCAGCGCCAGCTGCGCACCCGCGTACGGGTCCAGCGCGGCGAACCGGCCGTTGCAGTCTGTGGAGACCGCGACGCCGAGACCGGTCTGCTCGTCGACCCGGATCATGCCGCCGTCCTCGGGTTGAGCGAGCACCGAGTTGCCGAGCACGTAGCGGTCGTACTGGTCGGTGACCCAGGACTTGTCGCACAGGTTCGGTGAGGCGACCATCCGCAGTACGGTGTGGCGCAGGTCCTCGGCCGTCTTCGGCCGGGTCAGGCGCTCGGCCGGGTCGTCGCGCAGCGCGGCGTGCCGCGCCGGGCGGAAGAACGCCCGCTGGTAGACCGGGCCGTCGTGCGCGACGGTCCGCGGCGGCACGTCGACCACCCGCTCGCCGTGCCAGTCGATCTGCAGCAGCCCGGTGTCGGTGACCTCGCCGATCACGTCGGCCTGCACGTCCCACTTCTCGCAGATCTTCAGGAACCGCTCGACGTCGCCGGGCTCGACGACCGCCATCATCCGCTCCTGCGACTCGCTCATCAGGATCTCCTCCGGAGCGAGCGAGGCATCCCGCAGCGGCACGCGATCAAGCACCACATGCATGCCGCCCTCGCCCGCGGAGGCCAGCTCCGAGGTGGCGCAGGACAGGCCGGCGCCGCCGAGGTCCTGGATACCGGTGACCACGCCGGCCGCGAACAGCTCCAGCGTGCACTCGATCAGCAGCTTCTCCATGAACGGGTCGCCGACCTGGACGCTCGGCCGCTTGGCCGGGCCACCCTCGTCGAAGGTCTCCGAGGCCAGCACGGACACGCCACCGATACCGTCGCCGCCGGTCTTCGCGCCGTACAGGATGACCTGGTTGCCGACGCCCGCCGCCTTCGCGAGGTGCAGGTCCTCGTGCCGCATCACGCCGACGCAGAGCGCGTTGACGAGCGGGTTGCCGAGGTAGGTCTCGTCGAACACGATCTCGCCGCCGATGTTCGGCAGGCCCAGGCTGTTGCCGTAGCCGCCGATCCCGCTGACCACGCCCGGCAGGACTCGCTTGGTGTCCGCCGCGTCCAGCGGGCCGAACCGCAGCGGGTCCATCACCGCGACCGGCCGCGCGCCCATCGCGAGGATGTCGCGCACGATGCCGCCGACGCCGGTGGCCGCGCCCTGGTAGGGCTCGACGTACGACGGGTGGTTGTGCGACTCGACCTTGAAGGTGACCGCGTACCCGTGGCCGATGTCGATGACGCCGGCGTTCTCACCGATGCCGGCCAGCATCTTGCCGACCGGGGTCTCCTGCTGGCCCAAGATATGGGCTAGCTCGCCGAACTTCTTCAGGTGCACCTTGGAGGACTTGTAGGAGCAGTGCTCGCTCCACATCACCGAGTACATCGCCAGCTCGCACGAGGTGGGCCGGCGGCCGAGGATCTCGCGGATCCGCTGGTACTCGTCCGGCTTCAGCCCGAGCTCCGCCCACGGCTGCTCGACGTCCGGGGTGCTCTCGGCGTTCGTGACGGTGTCGGTGCTCACTGCGGATCGTGCTCCTGTGCTCGATGACGTGCGGGGCTCATCTTCTCAACGCTCACCCGTGGC
>DASXRB010000135.1:0-1774 GCA_036506875.1 Kribbellaceae bacterium
AGACCGCGCACGCGGCCCTCGGGCGGAACGAGACCACCCCGGCCTACCGCGCGACCACCGGCGGCGACGAGCTCGACACCATGATCCGGCTGTTCCTGCTGCAACGCGCCGTACCGGAAGCGCAGGCGGCGAAGGCCATCCCGGGCATCGTCGACCAGCTGGCCGCGGCCGGCATCCTGGTTGCCAGCGGCAACGATGTCCGCGCGGCGGTCGACCTCCGGCCCTACGAGGACTGGTGGGTGGTGGCCGACCTCACACCGGGCCTGGACGGCCGCCGCGAGCTGATGCGCCCCGACTACGTGCTCGGTGTCTCACCCGCCAGCCTGAACCTCGTCGACCTGACCGTGCCGGTCGACGTGAGCAGCGCGCTCGACGTCGGCACCGGCTGCGGTGTCCAGGCCCTGCACCTGGCCGGGCACGCCCGGCACGTCGTCGCGACCGACGTCAACGGCCGCGCGCTCAGGCTGGCCGCACTCACCGCGCGGCTCAGCGAGGCCGACATCGAGCTGCGCAGTGGAAGCCTGTTCACGCCCGTCGCGACCGAGCGGTTCGACCTGATCGTGAGCAATCCGCCGTTCGTGGTCGCGCCGCCGAGCCGCGAGACCCTGACCTACCGCGAGACCGGCCTGGCCGCCGACGCGGTCGTCGAGCTGCTGGTCCGCGAAGCGCCCGAACATCTCACCGACGGCGGCTGGCTGCAGACGCTGGCGAACTGGACCCACGTCAAGGGCCAGGACTGGCGCGACCGCGTCTGCGGCTGGCTCGGCGCCCGCTCCGCGTGGGCGGTGCAGCGCGAGACCCTCGGCTGCGAGGAGTACGTCGAGCTCTGGCTGCGCGACGCCGGCCTGCACGGCACCCCATCCTACACCGAGCGGTACGACGAGTGGCTGCGCTGGTTCGCCGAGCAGCGCGTCGAGGCGATCGGCATGGGCTGGATCACGCTGCACAACGTCGCCGGCTCGCAGACCTGCGAGGACTGGCCGTACGCCGTGGAGCAGCCGCTCGGCCCGCACGTCCTCGAGCGGATGCGTCGTACCGAGACCCCGCCGGCCGACCTGCTGGCCACCAGGTTGCGCACGGCAACCGACGTCGTCGAGGAGCGCCACGGCCCGCCGGGCGCGGACGATCCAACGACGATCGTGCTGCGCCGGCAGCGCGGGTTGCGCCGGGCCGAGCAGGTCGACACCGTGCTGGCCGGGTTCGCCGGCGCCTGTGACGGCGACCTGACGACCGGCCAGATCCTGGCCGCGATCGCGCACCTGCTCGGCGAGGACTTCGGCGAGCTGAGCAGCCGGTACGCGGACCGGATCCGGCACCTGGTCACGGAGGGCTTCCTGGACCCGGCCTGACGGGGCATCGAACTGATCACGATCGTTGCGCGTCTGGGTGTCAATGCCTTGACAGGTATGGGCGACAATGTCAGATTCTGTTCGACCTTGTCAGGAAACGTTCGATTTCGTGCCTGTGCCGCGCCCTCAGGAGGTAAATCTCATGCCCACTTCGCCTGGTGACTCGTCGGCCTTCACCGCCGGCCGCTGACTGTCGGGGTTTCCTGCGCGGCGCGGCCGCCGGCGGATTCGCCGTGACCCTGCCGGCGGTGCTCGCGGCCTGTGGCGGCGACAGCAAGGGCAGCACGACCGACACGGTGACCCTGGGCAACAACTCCTCCGACCCGGTGCCGCGTAAGGCGATCGAGGCCGTGATCGCGAGCGCGCAGACCGCCAAGGGGCTGAAGACCGACATCAACACGGTCGACCACAACTCGTTCCAGGAG
>DASXRB010000136.1:0-7078 GCA_036506875.1 Kribbellaceae bacterium
CTCGACGGGTGACCGCGGTCGCCTGGTGCTGCCGGGTCGTCGTACGACGTATCGCGCCGCGCGGCGGGATGTGCTGGTCGTCGTACACATGGACCCGATGGCGGTCACAAAGGCCCGATGAACGACGACACGCCGGGTCACAAAGGCCCGATGAGTGGGGTGGTTAGGCGGGTGACGAAGGCGGCGAGGCGGGTGCGGAGGCGCTCGGCGCGTTCGGCGGGGGTCGCGGTCTCGCCTTGGGGGAGCTGCAGGTCGCGTAGGCCGCGGAGGTAGAGGGAGCAGGCGAGGTCGGCGCAGACGTACGTGCCGACCGTGTTGCCCTCGCGCCCCGCGGCGCCGGCCCGGCGCGCGACGAACAGCGCGACGTCGGTGACCGGCTGCGCGGAATGGCACAGGTCGCACAGCGCCGAGCCCCGCCGGGGCGCCGAGCTCGACGCGGTGGAGACCGCGATCCCGACGGGTCCGTCCTCTCGCGGTACGACGAGATACCCGCGGCTCGGGGCCTTCGGGTCGCGCCAGCCGAGGTAGTCGAGCGGCTCCCAGTCCAGCGCGTCGTACCCCTGCGGGAAGGTGATCGCCTTGACCTGGCTCTTGGAGCAGTTCACGAACGACCGCCTGACCTGGTCGGTGCTGAGCGGTTCCATGCGTGCTATCCCACGTGTTCGCCGCGGCCTGCCGCAACGGGTTTACACCCGCGCGGGATGGGATCGTAGGGGCATGGGTGAACTCCGGCTCGCGCACACGGCCGAACTCGACGACGCGACCCTCGCCGCCGTCCGCGCCCTGCTGGAGGGCGTGTTCGACGGCGACTTCTCCGACGAGGACTGGGACCACTCGCTCGGCGGCATCCACGCGATGGTGTGGGACAAGGGCGAGCTGGTCGGGCACGGTTGCGTTGTGCAACGACGCCTGCTGTACGACGGCCGGGCGCTGCGTGCCGGGTACGTCGAGGGTGTCGGGGTGCGCGCCGACCGGCGGCGGCACGGGTACGCGTCGGCCATGATGACCGAGCTGGAGCAGGTGATCAGGGACGCGTACGACGTCGGGGCGCTGTCGGTGACCGAGGACTCCGAGCCGCTGTACGCCGCCCGCGGCTGGCAGCTGTGGCGCGGCCCGTCGTCGGCTCTCACCCCCGACGGCGTCGTCCCGACCCCGGACGACGACGGCGGCATCTACGTCCTCCCGCTCAACCTCCCGCTGGACGTGATGGCCCCGCTCACCTGCGACTACCGCAACGGCGACCTCTGGTAGACACCAGCGCGGCCGGAGAGGTGGCGCGCGACCACCTCTCCGGACACGGGCTCACTGGTAGAGGACGGCTTGGATCTTGGGGTCGTCGATGGTGGTCTTGTCGTACCAGTAGAAGCCGGTGTCGATGACCTTCGGCTGCTCCTCGCCCTTGATCGCCTTCATGGCCGCCTTGACGGTCTCCTCGCCGATGCCGATCGGGTTCTGCGTGATCGCGCCGGCCATCACGCCGCTGCGGATCGCGTCGATCTGGGCCTTCCCGGAGTCGAAGCCGACGATCTTGACGCCCTTCTTGCCGGCCTCCTCGACGCCCTTCACGACACCGATCGCGGAGCCCTCGTTCGAGCCGTAGATGCCGGCCACGTCCGGGTTCGCCGCGAGGATCGACTTGGTGATGTCGGCGGACTTGGCCTGGTCACCGCCGCCGTACTGGACCGGCAGCAGCGTGATGCCCGGCGCGTTGGCCTTCATCCACTCGATGAAGCCGTCGCGGCGGTCCTGGCCGGTCTTGCTGGTCTGGTCGTGCACGACCATCGCGACCTTGCCCTTGCCGCCGAGCAGGTCGGACAGGTGCTTGGCGGCCTCGGCCGCGGCGGCCTTGTTGTCGGTCGACGCGGTCGTCACCGGGATGTCGCTCTCGACGCCGGAGTCGAACGCGATCACCGGGATGTTCTTCGACTTGGCGTCCTCCAGCAGCGGCGCGGCGGCCTTGCTGTCCAGGGCGGCGAAGCCGATCGCCTTCGGGTTCTTCGCGATCGCGTTGGTCAGCATGGTGACCTGGGCCTCGATGTCCTGCTCGGTGGCCGGGCCCTCGAAGGTGATCCGCGCGCCCTCCTTCGCGGCCTCCTGCTCGGCGCCCTTCTTCACCGCCTGCCAGAACTGGTGCTGGAAGCCCTTCGAGACGATCGCGATGTACGGCTGGTCACCGCCGCTGCCGCTCGCCTTGTCGCCGCAGGCGGCCAGCGCCAGCGTCATCGTCGCGGCCGTGAGTGCCGCCGCGAACCGCCTTGTGTTCATTGCGTTCTGCTCCTTCGACGTAACGGATGGGGGTCAGGCTTCTTTCTTGCGGACCATGTCGGCGTAGACGGCGACGAGGATCACGCAGCCGAGGATGACGTTCTGCCACTCCTGCGGGATCGACATGATCTGCAGGCCGTTGTTGAGCACCGAGATGATGAGCGCGCCGATCAGCGTGCCGACGATCGAACCCTTGCCTCCGGCCAGCGACGTGCCGCCGATCACGACGGCCGCGATGGCCTGCAGCTCGTACCCCATGCCGGTGGCGGGCTGGGCCGAGCCGAGCCGGGCCGAGATCATGATCCCGGCCAGGCCGATGAACAGCCCGGCGAACGTGTAGACGATGATCTTCCACTTCCGCACGTTGATCCCGGACAGCGCGGTGGCCTCCTCGTTGCTGCCGATCGAGTACGTGTACCGGCCGAGGATCGTCTTGTTCAGCAGCACGCCCGCGACCAGCGCGACCACCGCCAGCACGAGCACCGCGTTCGGGAAGTTCGGGATCAGCTCGCCCCGCGAGATCTTCGAGTACGACGGAACGTCGTTGAAGTAGATCGGTGTGCTGTGCGACAGGACCAGGGCGAGGCCCTGAGCCACGAGCATCATCGCCAGCGTGGCGATGAACGGCGGGATCTTCAGCACCGCGATGTTGAACCCGTTGACCAGCCCGATCAACCCGCCGAACAGCACGGTGCCGAGCACGCCGAGCGGCCACGGGATGTCCCAGTTCACGATCATCACGCCGGACATCACCGCGCACAGCGCCATCCCGGTGCCGATGCCGAGGTCGATCCCGCCGGTGATGATGACGAACGTCGTACCGAGGGCGAGGGTGCCGATCACCACGGTCGAGTACAGGATCGCGAGCACGTTGCCGTAGGTCAGGAAGTTCGGGCTCCCGGCGATCGAGAACACCACGAAGATGACCAGCAGGCTGGCGAACGCGAGCAGCTGCTGCAGCTTGTCCCGTACCCCGCCGGGTAGCGCGGCCACGATCGTCGTACGAGATTCGGACACGGTGGTCATCACATTCCTGCTTCCATGGGTGTCTCGGAGCGCAACGTGGCGAGGTGCATCACCGACTCCTGGGTGGCCTCGGCCGCGGACAGCGTGCCGGTGATCCGGCCCTCGCTCATCACCGCGACCCGGTGCGCCATCCGCAGCACCTCGGGCAGCTCGGAGGAGATCATGATGATCGACTTGCCCTGCTCGGCCAGCTCGTTGAGCAGCGCGTAGATCTCCTCCTTGGCGCCGACGTCGATCCCGCGCGTCGGCTCGTCGAAGATGAGGATGTCGCAGTCCTTCAGCAGCCACTTCGCGATGACGACCTTCTGCTGGTTGCCACCGGACAGGTTCTTCGCGGTCTGGCTCACCGAGGGCGTCTTGATCCGCAGCGACTCGACGTACTCCTTGGACCTCGCCCGCATCGCCCGGTCCTTCATGAACCCGTACGACGAGAAGCGCTCGGCGAGCGAGCTGACGGTGATGTTGGCGTTCACGTCCTGCTCGAGGAGGAGGCCGAAGTGCTTGCGGTCCTCGGACAGGTACCCGATCCGGTGCCGGGCGGCGTCGGCCGGGTTGGCGATCCGGACCTGCCTGCCGCGCAGCGTGATGGTGCCGGCGGTGATGCTGTCGGCGCCGACGATGGCGCGGGCGACCTCGGTGCGGCCGGCGCCCATCAGCCCGGCGAACCCGAGGATCTCGCCCCTGCGCAGCTCGAAGCTGACGTCCTTGAGCAGGGTCTTGGTGCTGAGCCCGTCGACCGACAGCAGCACCTCGCGGTCGTCGCGGACCCCGGCCGGCCGCGCGTCGCCGGTGATCGTGCGGCCGACCATCAGCGCGATCACCTCGCGCATGGTGGTGCCGGCCACGTCGAGCGTGTTCACGTACTGCCCGTCGCGCAGCACGGTGATCCGGTCGGCGATCCGCTTGAGCTCGTCCATCCGGTGCGAGACGTAGATGACGCCGGTCTGCGGGCTCTTGAACCGGTGGATCAGCTCGTGCAGCGTCTCGACCTCGGCCTCGTTGAGGGCGGCGGTCGGCTCGTCCATGATCAGCACCCGAGCGTCGTACGACAGCGCCTTGGCGATCTCGACCATCTGCTGCTTCGCGACGGTCAGCCCGCCGACCAGCGTGCGCGGGTCGAGCGGCAGGTCGAGCCGCTCGATCAGCTCGGCGGCCTTCGTGATGAGGCGGCGTTCGCTGAGGAACAGGCCCGCGTTGCGCGGCTCGCGGCCGATGAAGATGTTCTGCGCGACCGTCAGGTCCGGCATCAGGTTGAACTCCTGATGGATGATGCTGATGCCGAGCTCCTGAGCGT
This sequence comes from Kribbellaceae bacterium, assembly GCA_036506875.1. Taxonomy (GTDB): domain Bacteria; phylum Actinomycetota; class Actinomycetes; order Propionibacteriales; family Kribbellaceae; genus DASRHY01. The sequence goes on from DASXRB010000136.1 coordinate 4,586, forward strand.
GCCGCGGGTTCGCGGGCGTGAACGGCTCGCCGTCCAGGAAGAACTCGCCGGACTCGACCGGGTAGATCCCGGACAGCAGCTTCATCAGCGTCGACTTCCCGGCGCCGTTCTCGCCGACCAGCGCCAGCACCTCGCCGTACCGCAGATCGAGGTGGACGTTCGACAGCGCGCGCACCCCGGGGAAGCCCTTGCTCACCCCACGCACCTCGAGCAGCGTCCCAGTCATCGGGTCACGACTCGCTTCCGCAGGCCAGAATCCTGTGGAGAGCGGGTCGCCGACCGGCGTGGAGGAGACTTCGTGACCATAGTGATCCGATGTCTACCACAGGCTGGGGCAGGAAAACGAGAGTCGGAGCGCCGAAAACGGGTAACAGATCCGATCGCTCAGGTTCGGACGGCGCTCATGCCGAGCGCGACGGGGCTTACTGGCCGACGCGGCCGTCGATGCGTTCGCGGAGGAAGTCGGCGTGGCCGTTGTGCCGGGCGTACTCCTCGATCAGGTGCACCAACACCTCGCGCAGCACGTCGCCCTTCGGGCCGACGAACGCCAGGTCGGGCGTCGCGGCCACGAACTGCTCGCCGAACGCGACCTCGGCCCGCCAGGTCTCCCACGCCTCGGCGACGACCGCGGGGTCGCCGACGGCGCCGTTGAAGTCGGCGTCCCGGTCCTCCTCGGTGCGGTACAGCCGCGGCGCCTCCTGCCCGGCCAGATGGTCCCGGAACCAGGCCCGCTCGACGTCGGCGAGGTGCCGGACCAGCCCGAGCAGCGACATGTTGGACGGCTCGACCGAGCGCCGCGCCAGCTGCTCGGCGTCGAGGCCGGAGCACTTCAGCTCCAGGGTCAGCCGCTGGTCGCGCAGGTACCCGAGGAGCGTGTCCCGCTCGCCGGTGAACCCGCCGTCGGACCGCGGGTCGTTGTCCGGGTCCACGAACATGTCCCACCACCCGAACTGCCGCGTGGGCAGTGCCTTCTCCTGACCGGTGCCCTGCTCGGAGCTCTGCGACATACCGCGAGCCAACCGCGCGACCGGCGCCGTGGCAACAGGTTTTCGCCGGCGTGCGGTCAGTCCGGGTTGATCCGCTGGAACAGGATGAAGTCCTGCCACCGCCCGGCGATCTTCAGGTACGACGGAGCAAGGCCGTACCGCACGAAGCCGTTGCGCTCGAGGATCCGCTGCGACCGTACGTTGTCCAGCAGGGTCTCGGCCTGCACCCGGTGCAGCCCGAGCTCACCGAACGCGATCCGCACGATCTCGTCCAGCGCCCGCGACGCGAACCCGCGCCCGTTGCTCGCTTCCGCGACCCAGTAGCCGACGCTGCACGACTGGAACGCGCCACGCACGATCCCGTTCAACGTGATCCGCCCGACCACCTCACCGCCGTCCCCGGTGATCACGTGCGGCAACGCCGCACCGCGCCCGTACTGCTCCAGGACGTCGTGGATCACCGCCCGCTGACCGTCCGCGGTGAAGTAGTCCTCACCCCGCACGGGCTCCCACGGGGCCAGGAACTCCCGGTTGATCTCGAGCAGCTCGGCCAGCGCCGGCGCATCGTCGTACGTCATGAGTCTGGTCACGGGCACAAGCCCATGATGCCCCCGGACCGGGTGTGCCCTCTCGCGGTTGACCTGCGGCGCCGGACGGGAGGACCGTGAGAGCTGTGATGCGGAGGTTGCCCCGGCCGGGCAAGCTCGGGAGGGGCGTCATTACCGCGTTGGCCGTGGCGCTGCTGGTGGCAGCGTGCTCGGGCACGGCGCCGTCGGACTCCGCGACCCGGGCCGGGTCGTCGGACAGCCCCACGACGGCCGAGGAGAAGCTGGCGGGAGCGATCGCGCAGCAGCTGAAGTCCGGACCGGAGTACTCCGCCGTCCGCGCGATCCTGGTGACGGTCAAGGGCCGCACGGTGTTCGAGAAGTACTACAGCACCACCGCGGGCGAGTACCGCAACGCCTACTCGGTCACCAAGAGCGTGATGTCGACGCTGATCGGCATCGCCGTCGGCGAGGGCAGGCTTCGACTCGACGACACCCTGGCCGAACTGCTCCCGGCCTACGCCGCGCGGATGACACCCGTCGTCGCCCGAATCACGCTGCGGCAGGTGCTGACGATGACCGCGGGCTTCCCCGGCGCGATCGACGACGCGGCCCTCGGCTTCACCACGACGCCGGACTGGGTGGCCGACATCCTGCAACACCAGTCCGGTACGCCCGGTCAGTGGTTTGCGTACTCCAACGGCGGGTCGCACCTGCTGTCGGCGATCCTGGTCAACGCCACCGGGATGCCGGTCCTGCAGTACGCGCGTGCCCGCCTCTTCGACCCGCTCGGCATCGTCACCCGGCCGGCGCTCGAACCGCGGTACGACGTAGCCGGGAGCATGGACGCCTACCTCGCGGCGGGCTTCGCCTGGACGGTCGACCCGCAGCGCCGCCACACCGGCTTCACCGGTCTCAAGCTCCGCCCCCGGGAGATGGTCAAGCTCGGGATGCTGTTCCTG
>DASXRB010000137.1:0-1813 GCA_036506875.1 Kribbellaceae bacterium
GGCAAGACTGTCGAGGAAGATGCCGCCGCCCGGGAGAACTTGCTGAAGCAGTGGGAGGCGAGCGGCACCATCCGGGATCTGCGGTTCCTGTCGCGGGAGGCCGGCTCGGTGCCCGCCAAGGGCGGGGAGGGACTCGAGCGAGTCTGGGCCAGCCGCGACTACACCTACACCTACGGCGACGGCGTGGTGCGTGAGGTGCACGTGCGCTGGATCCAGCTGGACGCCGGCCAGAGCGCCGGGCCGACGAGTGTGGTGATCACCGTGGGCGGGAGCGCGGTCGACTACGCGGCGCTGATCAAGATCACGGATCGGGCTACCCGCACGGTGTCGCTGGCCGGCTGAGCCGGACCACTGGTTACGGTTGCATTCAGGACGAGAGGGGCGAGGCGTAGTGGGTAACGCGCGAATGGTGAGCGCCGTCGTCGGCATCGCCGTACTCAGCGCCGCCGGCGGCTACGGCGTCGGCGAGCTCACCCGTCCCCGCACCGAGTACTCCAGCGGCGCCGCCCCGATGGCGGTCGTCACCCGGACCGTCCCCACCACCCCGCCGCCGACCAGCCCGACACCGACCGCCACCCGCAGCCCGGTGCCGAACGACAAGCCGGCACTCGTCCCGGGAGACGTCAGGTTCGACAGCCAGACCTTCCAGGTCGTGGACGGCACGGACCCGGACCGGAAGTCACGGATCACGGTGGACATACCGCGGAACTGGCGCCTGACGGACATCGGACACCCGGACTGGGGCAAGTTCAACTCGTCGTACACGAAGCGCTCCGTGCGGATCGACTCCGCGTTCGAGCCGGAGGCGCAGGACGCGATGATGCAGCGGCAGGCCAACAAGCTGATCGGGCTGCCGCCGGACCAGCTGGTCAAGCTGACGGCCCCCGTTCGCGGGACCACGACGGCGGACGACGGTGGGCGGCGAACGCACTCGACGTTCACCTACACGTACCTGCCGCCCACGGACGAGAGCCTGCTCTACGTCATCGACCGGTGGGTCTCCACCAGCGGCGACGGCCTGGCGGACGTCGAGATCGTCGTGACCGGGCTGCCGCAGGACAAGGCCGCCCTGGAGCTGATCATGGACCGGGCGACGAAATCCGTGATCCGCAAGGACCTCTGACGCCGTCAGCCGTTGAAGGTGATGCCGTCGAGGACCTCGTTCGCGCGCGCCTCGCTGCCGGCACGGACCTGGATCTGCAGGCTCTTGTCGGGCGACACGACGACCCACCGCTCCACGACCACCTGACCCAGGTCGCCGCAGTTCGTGAACAGCTGCGTCATCGCCTGATGACCGCCGACCGGCGTCGTGTCCGGCGACGCGCTCCCGGCGCACTCGCCGTGCGTGACGGACGGCGGGATCTTGGTGCCCGGCACGAATCCTGCGAACACACCCTCGCCGGTGGCGCCGGCCTCACTCCAGCCCTGCTCGGTGCTGGCCCGGACGGCGGGCTCGATCTGGGTCGCGCCCTTCGGGACCCAGCCCGACGTCGAGACGAACGCGGACCAGCTTCGTGGCACGCGCACGGCGATCCCGTCCCCGACGACCGGGACGAGGCGGTGTTGGGCGACGTACTGGTTGGCGACGTAGCCGCCTCCGCCGCCGAGGAGTGCGGCGAGGACGGCGGCCACCACCCAGCCCCGGCCGCGCGATCCCGCGGCAGCGGCGGGCGCCGTCGCGGCCGTCGCCTGCTGGCCCGGCCCGGGCGCGACCGGCATCGCGACGGGCGCCGCCTGGTCGGACATCCGGACCGACGTCGTCATCGGCGCCGCCGGCGGCGGGGTCCGCACGACCGGCGGCGTGACGAGCTGC
>DASXRB010000138.1:0-5697 GCA_036506875.1 Kribbellaceae bacterium
CGCGAACAAGGGCCGGCTGGGTTTCTCCGCCGCCGACAGCGAGCGCTACGCGCCCGAGGCGCGCACGCCGTTCCGGCTGCACTGGCTGGCCGTGCAGCGCGGCCTGGCCGAGTTCCGCGGCACCCCTGACCTGTCCGAGCACGCGGTCATCACCGGCGAGCTCGATCCGGCCACCGTCGAGCGCTTCCGCGCGACCCTGGAGGCCGCCGGACGCGACCCCGACACCTACGTGTGGCTGCCGTGCCACCCGTGGCAGCTCGACCACGTCGTCCGCACCCAGTGGGCGCCGCAGCTGGCCGCCGGCCAGATCGTCGAGCTCGGTGAGGCGCCGGACGCCTACCTGCCGACCCAGTCGATCCGCACCGTGGTGAACCTGGACCACCCGGAACGCTTCCAGGTGAAGCTGCCGCTGAAGATCCTCAACACGTCGGTCTACCGCGGCATACCCGAGCACTGCAGTCTGGCGGCGCCGATGACCACGCAGTGGCTGCGGCCTGTGGGACCGCGACGAGCAGATCGCGAAGACCGGCGCCGAGCTGCTCGGCGAGGTCGCCTCGGTGACGGTGCGGCACCCGCAGCTGTCGGCGGGCGTGCCGTACCAGTGGACCGAGACCCTCGGCTGCATCTGGCGCGAGCCGCTCGAGCCGCGGCTGCGGTCCGGCGAGACCGCCTGGCCGCTGGCCGCCGTACTCCATGTCGACCGCGACGGTGACCCGCTCCTGCGCGCTTTCGTCGAACGGTCCGGCGCGGACGCCGCGACCTGGGTCGGGGCGCTCGTCGCGGCACTGCTGCGGCCGCTGCTGCACCTGATCCACGCCTACGGCATCACGGTCAACCCGCACGGCGAGAACATCCTGGTGATCTGCGGCCCGGAGGGTGTGCCGGCGCGGATCGTGGTCAAGGACCTGGTCGACGACGTCAATGTGTCCAGCGACCCGGTGCCGGAGCGCGGGCTGGAGCCGGACAGCCACCAGCGGGTGCTGCCGCGCAAGCCGTGGCACGTGCTGCGGCAGTACCTGGTCGACGCGCTGCTGCTCGGCGTGTTCGGCCCGCTGGCCGACCTGATGGAGGACGACGGGCTGCTCGCGCCGGACGCGTTCTGGCGGCTCGTGCGGGCCGAGGTCACGTCGTACCGCGATGCCAGCCCGGCGCTGGCGGATCGGTTCGAGGCAACCGGGCTGCTCGGCGAGACGTTCGCGCGGTACCCGCTGAACGGCTACCGGCTGCGCAGCGGGTACGGCGACCTGGACGTCCGGCCGCCGGTGCCCGTGACCGGCCGGATGCCCAATCCGTTGTACGACGTGACGTCACGCGGTCACGCTGCGAACACGTAGGTCGAGCGATGGAAACGCCACACCGCACCCGGTGCGCATCGAACCCCGATAGGCCGTAGTCTGCTGCGGTTCGGCGGATGTGCCGCACGGTCCGCCGTCTACCACGGGGAGCAGCATGAGCACCGGTTACATCGACATCGCCCGCGCCCAGCAGGAGCACTGGCAGCGCAGCTACCGCGCCAACCCGCGATTGCACGGGACCGATCCCTCCGAACCCGCCCGCTGGACCGCGGGCCGCTTCGCGGCCGCGGGTATCGACGACGTCCTCGAGCTCGGCGCCGGGCACGGACGCGACGCGCTGTTCCTGGCCCGGCAGGGCTTCAGCGTGCACGCCACCGACTTCAGCGAGGCGGCGCTGGACCAGCTGCGGCTGGACGCGCAGCGCAGCGGGCTGGACTCGCTGGTGACGGCGACACTGCACGACGTGCGCGACCCGCTGCCACCGGCGGACGCGACCGTCGGCGCGGTGTACGCGCACCTGCTGCCGAGCATGGCGCTGTCGACCGGCGAGCTGCTCGCGCTGGTCGACGAGGTACGACGCGTGCTGCGGCCGGGCGGGTTGTTCGTCTACACCGCGTTCCACGTCGCGGACGCCGAGCGGACCGCCGGGATCGACCGCGGCGACGGGCTGTTCGACTTCGACGGGCTGACGGTGCGGTTCCTGGACCGCGACCTGATCGAGCGGATGGCGGCGGGCTGGGGGCTCGACGACGTCGCCGAGCACGCCGAGCCCTCCTCGCGCCGCCCCCTGTGGCGGATCAGCCAGTCGAAGTAGGCGGCCTCAGCTCGCCTGGGACACGCTGGACATGTTGAAGTCCGGCACCAGCAGCGGTGGCGCCGAGGTGCGCGGGAACTCGTCACCCCACTCGCGGGAGAACGCCGGCACCGTAGCGCCCGCCTGGGTGAACCGTGCCAGCAGGTCGACCGGGCTCTCGTTGAACCTGAAGTTGTTCACCGCGCCCGTGACCTCGCCGTTCTCGACCCGGTAGACGCCGTCGCGGGTCAGGCCGGTGAGCAGCAGGGTCTGCGGGTCGACCTCGCGGATGTACCACAGGCAGGTCAGCAGCAGGCCGTCCTCGACACCGGCGACCAGGTCGTCGACGGTGCCGGTCGCGCCCTCCACCTCGAGGCTGTAGCTGTCGATCGCCGGTGTGACGGCCAGTCCGGTGAGGTCGGCGGTGAAGCGGCTCTGTAGCAGGTTCACCAGCTTGCCGCCGCGGATCCAGTCGGTGGCCCGCAGGGTCAAGCCGTTGTCGAACACGCTGAACTCCGACGAGGACCGGTGCACGGTCACGAACGGGCTGCTCTCCATGCCCGGGTGGCGCGGGTCCGATCGCAGCATGACCGGGTGCGGGCTGAGCTGCTCGCCGACGCGGGTGCCGCCGGACGGATCGGAGAACACGGTGCGGCCCTCGTGCGCGTCCCTACCGCCCATCGTCCAGTAGAGGTACGTCGCGAGGTCGGACACCGCGTCCGCCGGCAGGACCGTGGGGTAACGCCCGGCCGGCAGGTCGATCGCGCGCCGCGCCCAGCCCAGGCGTCGTACCAGCTCGGCATCCAGCGCGGTCACGTCGACGTCGGTGAAGTCGCGGGTGGCGCTGCCCACCCAGGCCGACTGGGACAGGTCGCCGGACTTCGCGGTCACCGTGACGTGGCCTGCCGGCTGCTCGTGCCGCAGCCGCAGCCCGGTGGACGAGGCCACGTACGTCGTGGTGATCTGGTGGTCGGCGAACCCGTACAGCCAGCGGTTCTCCTTCGACGCCCGCCGCAGCGCTTCACCCAGCGCCGGTGCGAACGACTCGTACACACCCACCGAGGTCTCGCCCGGCTCGTCGTCCCAGCCGGGTCCGGCGCCGCCGTCGATCAGCGGCCGGGCGTCCTCGGCCGGGTCGGCCGACCGGGCCGCGGCGACCGCCGCCGACACCAGCTCGGCCAGCGACTCCGCGGTCACCGCCGACTGGCCGACGACGCCGCATGCGGTGCCCTCACCGGCGCCGACGGTCGCGATCACCGTGGTGCGCGACCCGCGCATCACGCCGTTGGTGGTCAGCGTGTTGTTGGCCCACCGCAGGTTCGCGCTGGACGACTCGTCGACGAGTACGACGCACCCGTCGGCGCCGGCCGCGGCCGCCAGCTCCAGGCCCTTCTCCACCGTGTCCTGCGCGATCAGCTGAACCCCGACGGTCATGCGCTACGCCCTTTCCTGGGTGGTGTTGAGGATGCGGACGCCGCGGAAGAGTGCGGAGGGGCAGCCGTGGCTGACCGGGGCGACCTGGGCCGGCTGCGCCTTGCCGCAGTTGAACGCACCCGCCAGCAGGTAGGTCTGCGGCCCGCCGACCGCCTCCATCGAGCCCCAGAAGTCGGTCGTGGTCGCCTGGTACGCGGCGTCGCGCAGCTGCCCGTCGAGCTTGCCGTCGGTGATCTTGAAGAAGCGCTGGGCGGTGAACTGGAAGTTGTACCGCTGCATGTCGATCGACCATGACCTGTCGCCGACGATGTAGATGCCGTTCTCGACCCGGCCGATCAGCTCCTCGGTCGACGGGCCACCCGAGGCCGGCTGCAGCGACACGTTCGCCATCCGCTGGATCGGGATATGACCGGGGGAGTCGGCGAACGCGCAGCCGTTGGAGCGCGCGGTGCCGAGCCGGTCGCTGTTCAGCCGCGCCATCCGGCGGTCGATCTGGTACCCGACCAGGATGCCGTCCTCGACCAGGTCCCACTGCTGCCCGGCGACGCCCTCGTCGTCGTACCCGACGGTGGCCAGGCCGTGCTCGGCGGTGCGGTCACCGGTGACGTGCATGACCGGCGACCCGTACTTCAGCGTGCCGACCTTGTCGACGGTGGCGAAGCTGGTGCCGGCGTAGTTGGCCTCGTAGCCGAGCGCCCGGTCGAGTTCGGTGGCGTGTCCGATCGACTCGTGGATGGTCAGCCACAGGTTGGTCGGGTCGATGACCAGGTCGTAGCTGCCCGGCTCGACACTCGGCGCGGCCAGCTTGTCCGCGAGCCAGCCGGGGATCCGGGCGATCTCGGAGTCCCAGTCCCAGCCGGTGCCGGTCAGGTACTCCCAGCCGCGGCCCGCCGGCGGCGCGCAGGTCGCCATCGAGTCGAACTTGCCGTCCACGACGGCGAACGCCTCCAGCGACGGCCCGATCCGGACCCGCTGCTGCGTGGTCGAAGTGCCTTCGGAGTTCGCGTAGTACTTGTTCTCCACGATCGACATCACCCGTGCGTCGACGTGGTCGACCCCGTCGGCGTCCAGCAGCCGGCGGCTGTAGTCCGCGAGCAGCGCGACCTTGTCGGCGACCGGCAGCGACAGCGGGTCCTGCTCGTACGACGACACCCAGGTGACGTCGTCGTACACCGGCTCGGGCGCGAGCTCGATCGGCTCGGAGTTGATCGCGCGGGCGACCTGGGCGACGTTGACAGCCTCCTCGGCGACCCGGACCGCCTCGTCGACGGTCAGGCCGACGCCGGCCGCGAAGCCCCAGGTGCCTTGGTGGATCACCCGGACCGCGATGCCAAGGTCACTGGAGTCGGACGCGCCCTCCAGAACGCCGTCATGCAGCGCGACGGTCTCCGAGCGGACGCGTTCGAGCCGGAACTCGGCGAAGCTCGCGCCGAGATCCTTGGCGCGGTGCAGCGCCGCGTCGGCGAGCTGGCGGCGGGGCAGGGCGAGGAACCTCTCGTCAACGGCTGGCACGCCGCCGACCTTAGTCGATGCCCGCAACCCGCCGCCGCGCATTTCCACAGGAGTGCGCGAGGAGGCCGCTCAGGTGCGGCCCTCGGACTCCTGCGCCTCGAACAGCGTCGGCTGGGTCTCCGGATCGGTTGCCCAGTCGGCGCGCAGCACCGCGAAGCCGGACTTCTCCGCTGCGTCGCAGACCGTCGCGTCGTCGTCGACCAGGACGGCGACCTTGCGCTCGGCGGCGAGCCGCTTGAGCTGCGCCAACTTGAGGTACACCGACGGCCGGCGGTCGTGGTCGCCGCGCATCAGCACCCGTCCCTTCGGGAGACCGTGCTTGGCGAGCCACTGCTCGGTGTCCTTGCGGGTCCGCTCCGGCCGACCGGTGAGGTAGACGATCTCGTGCCCCTTCGCGAGCGACCGCGCGATCATCAGGCCGTCCTCGAGGGGCGTGTCATGCTTGCTGCCGGCGAAGAACGCGTCCCAGCTCTTCGGCCGGCTCTTCAGGTGGTGCAGCCGGTGCCGGACATCGGCGATCGTGGCGTCGATGTCGAGTACGGCGTACGGCAGCGGCTGCCCGGTCTCGGTGGGGATGGACACGCGGGACAGCCTGCCACGGGTCACGCGACGGCGTTGAGGGCGGCCAGCAGGGCGGCGACCGGCGGCGGGTCGGGCGGTTCG
>DASXRB010000139.1:0-2323 GCA_036506875.1 Kribbellaceae bacterium
GACGAACTGCCCCCGCTCGCTCCGCTCCTGCCTGATATGGACACCCTCGACGATGTCATCGCCTCCTCGTAAGCCCGCGCCGGCCAGGCACGGACCGCCCCGGCCCGCGCCGGCCCGGCAGGCGGCCGCCAAGCACCCGGCGGCCAGGCAGGCAGGTGCCAAGCACCCGGCGCCCGCGGCCACGACGTCCCGCCATCCCGAGGCCGGCGATCCCGGGCCGGAGGGGGAGCGGCTGCAGAAGGTGCTCGCCGCGGCCGGCGTCGGCTCGCGGCGCGCCTGCGAGGAGCTGATCGCGGCCGGCCGGGTCACCATCGACGGCGAGGTGGTCCGGACGATGGGCCGCCGCGTCGACCCCCGGACCGCGGTGATCCACGTCGACGGCTCGCGCGTGATCCTCGACGACAACCTCGTCTACCTCGCGCTGAACAAGCCGCGCGGGGTGCTCAGCACGATGTCCGACGAGCGGGGCCGCCTGTCCGTGGGCGACTACGTCGCCGACCGCGAGACGCGGGTGTTCCACGTCGGCAGGCTGGACGCCGACAGCGAGGGGCTGATGCTGCTCACCAACGACGGGGCGCTCGCGCACCGGCTCACCCACCCGTCGTTCGGGATCCAGAAGACCTACCTGGCCGAGGTGCCGGGTCCCGTCCGTCCCAGCCTCAGGCGGCAGCTCCTGGCCGGCGTCGAGCTGGACGACGGGCCGGTCACCGTCGACGAGTTCCGCATCGTCGACAACCTGCCGGGCCGGGTACTCGTCGAGGTCGTGCTGCACGAGGGGCGCAAGCACGTCGTGCGCCGCCTGCTCGCCGAGGTCGGGCATCCGGTCCAGCGGCTGGTGCGCACCGGGATGGGCCCGATCCACCTCGCCACGCTCAAGCCCGGCAAGCTGCGCCGGCTCAGCCGGCAGGAGATCGGAGCCCTCTACAAGGACGTGGGGCTCTGATCCGGCCGCGGTCGATCGTCCGCGGGGCGCGGTCGGCTGGGCGATCCACGGCGGGCCGGACGGGCCGGACGGGCCCCGACGGAGCTCGGCGGGGCGTGGCGGGCCGCCGCGCGCCACGGCGGCGCCGGGCGATCCGTGGTGGCCGGCCGGACACGGATAGGCTCGCTCAGGCTGACAGCGAAAGGGAGAGGCGTGGCGGTACGCGCGGTGCGGGGGGCGATCCAGGTGGACGCCGACGAACGGGACGCGATCCTCAAGGGCGTCACCGAACTGATCACCGAGGTGATGGAGCGCAACGACCTCACGGTCGACGACCTGATCAGCATCGTCTTCACGGCCACCCCGGACCTGACGGCGGAGTTCCCCGCGTACGCGGCCCGTATGCTGGGCTTCACCGACGTGCCGCTGCTCTGCGCCACCGAGATCGCGGTACCAGGGGCGATGCCCCGGGTCCTGCGCCTGCTCGCGCACGTCGAGACGGAGAAGCGCCGCGCCGACCTGCACCACGTGTACCTTCGGGGCGCCGCCGCACTCCGGCGGGACCTCCCGCAGTGACAAGATTCACCACAGTGACCGTGGCCACCGCACCCACCTGCGGCAACGGATCCCAGGCATGATGGAACAGCTGCACCCGAAGGAGAATGCGTGAGCACCCACCCAGCCGCGTCGGTGGCCGGTCCGTTCATGGGCGTGGTCGCGGTCGATGGACCGTCTGGTTCGGGCAAGTCGACAGTCTCCCGCCGCCTCGCCGTTGCCCTCGGCGCCCGCTACCTCGACACCGGAGCGATGTACCGCGCGCTGACCTGGGCGGTACTGGACGCCGGTGTCGACCCCCGGGACGCCGACGGCGTCCTGAAGGTCCTCGCGTACACCGCGATCGAGATCACCACCGACGCCGCCGCGCCCGCCGTGAGCGTGGACGGCCATCGGGTCGACGCCGAGATCCGCGGGCCGGCGGTGACCGCGGCGGTGAGCGCCGTCTCCGCGGTGCCGGCCGTCCGGGTCGAGCTGGTCGAGCGGCAGCGGGCGATCATCGGCGACGGCGGCATCGTGGTGGAGGGGCGCGACATCGGCACCGTGGTGGCGCCCGACGCGGACCTCAAGGTCTTCCTGACCGCCTCGGCGCGGGCCAGGGCCGAGCGGCGCAGCGCCGAGCAGTCGCACGCCGACGTCACCGCGACCCAGGCCGACCTCGCCAGGCGGGACACGCTGGACAGCTCCCGGGCGGTGAGCCCGCTCGCCCAGGCCGACGACGCGGTGGTCCTCGACACGACCGAGCTGGGCATCGACGAGGCCGTCGCGCACCTGCTCGGGATGCTCGGCGCGACCGTGGGCGCGGGGCGCGGATCGTGACCGCGCGCGAGGGTGTCGAGCCCGGCT
>DASXRB010000140.1:0-7756 GCA_036506875.1 Kribbellaceae bacterium
TATCTCGGTGACTGGCGCTATCAGCGCTACGGCTATCTGTCGTACCCCACCGACCCGCTCGATCCGCGCAACGATCAGCTGGCGTGGGCGAGCGACGGCCGCGACTCCGACACCTCGACCGACTTCCGAACCTGGTACGTCCGGGACACCAAGGGCCGGGTCACCAGCGTGGTCAAACCCAAACTCGTCGGTGCGGCCGACTGGACCGCGCGGCGCGACATCACCTACACCGACGGCACCGAGCCGGCGGTCGGCGGCGGCACCACACCGGCCGGTCTGGTGGCCACCGACGGCAACTTCTCGGGTGGTATCACCCGGTACTACTACAGCAGCGCGGGCGATCGCATGAAGTCTCTCGACCCTGTCGGGCTGACCACCGAGTACACGTACGACGCTCTCGGACGTCCGCTGACATTCAAGGTGACCGGCACCGTGGACGGCGCCGTCGTCGACTACGGCACCACCACCACGACGTACAACGCGGCGTCGCTCCCGGAGACGGTGACCGAGCCCGCGGTCACCAATCCGATCACCTCGGCTGCGCACACCAAGCGCACGCGGTACACGTACGACGACGGCGGCCGGACCACGCAGATCGACGAGAGCGACCTGACCGGCAGCGACGACACCCGTACCACCAAGACCGGGTACGACCTCGCCGGCCGGATCACGTCGACCACCACGCCGGATGGCTCTGTCACCAAGCAGGACTGGGACGACGCCGGCAACCTCGTCCGCCAGACCAAGCCGAATGGGCTGGTGCTGGAGTACGCGTACGACGACCACAACCAGCTGGTGCAGACGACCGCGACGGGTGACGGGGTGGACCCGATGAACCCCGCCGCCACCCGGATGGTGGTCGAGTCGCGGTCCTACGACCCGGCCGGTCAGCTCGCCTCGGTGGTCGACGCGATGGGCCGGGAGACGGCCTACACCTACTACTGGCCCGGCTGGCTGGACACCACCACGCACGTCACGCGCAACGCGGACGGGACCGTCGCGTCCACCCAGGTGCTGGACAAGCGGGTCTACGACTACGCCGGCAACCTCGTGCGGGACACGCAAGCCGGCGGTGTCGTCCACGACTACCTGTACGACAACCTCGGCCACGTCATCCAGGAGGTCCTCGACCCGGCCGGACTCGCCCGGTCCACGTTCTACACCAGCCGCGGCGACGGCCAGCCCGGCGCCATCGAGTCGGCCAACGGGCAGGCCATCGGCGTCGGCACGCCGGCCGAAACCGACGTGCTGTACGCCAACAACGGGTCTCTGATCGACGGATCCAACCATCGTTACGCCGACGGGACCACATCGTTCACGTACCGATTCGTCCTGCCGCCCGACACCAGCAGCGCCGGGCTCAGCGTTGAGATCGACAACCAGTTCCTGGTGGAGACCAGCACCAACAACACCACCTGGGCCAAGGTGCTGGAGGAGACCCGCGACATCCGGGACGGCTCGAACCGCGCCGTCCGGACCGTCGACCTGGGCTCGGCGCTGGCCACGTCCAAGACGATCTACGTCCGGTTCCGCGACAGCCAGACGGCGACCGGCTGGGGGTCCCGGGTCATCCGCTCGCAGCTGCGGTTCCAGCGGGCCGGCGTACCCGCCGAGTCGGAGTCGTTCGGGTACGACGCGGCCGGTCGCCCCACCTCGACGACGAAGATCGACCCGGCCGCCACGCCCAAGGAACTCGTCACCACCGTCACCCGCGACCCACGCGGTCTCGCGCTGACCACCAAGGACCCGGCCGGCGCGGTCACCAGCTATGGCTACGACCGGGCCGGCCAGTTGGAGCGGACCGTCGAGCCACCCCGGCCGACCTTCCGCGACGGAACGGTCACCGACAACCAGTCGCCGACCACCGTGGTCGGACACAACACCTTCGGCGAGGTGACCGACCAGCGGGACGCCGCCAGCGGTTCCGTCACCCACGTCATCCGCGACGTGATGGGCCGGGAGCACCAGCGCACCCTGCCGTCGTACAGCCCGCCGGGCGGCATCACGGTCACGCCGGTCGAGACGACCGACTATGACGCGAGCGGTCTGCCCGAAGCGCATACCGACGGCCTCGGCCGGGTCACCACGTACACCCATGACAAGTACGGATGGCTTTCGAGCACCACGCAACCGGACCCGGACGGCGACGGTCCGAAGGCCGCGCCGGTCACCCGGCAGAACCGCAACCGGGTCGGTGAGGTGGTCGAGACCATCGACCCGCGTGGCGCGCGGACACTCGCCACGTACGACGATCAAGGCGTCCAGGTCACCGAGACCACATCCGAGCGCGTCGACGGAACCACCTTCTACTACACGACGACCATGGCCCCCGACGACCGTGGCCGGATCACGTCGGTGACGACGCCGCTCGGCAAGAAGACCACTGTCGACTACAACACCGCGGACGAGCGGACCAAGGTCACCGATCCGGACGGGGCGACGACCGAGTTCCGGTACAACGCGACCGGCCGGGTCACCGCCGAGATCACCGGCGGTGCGCTGGCGATCGGATACGGATACGACTCGCTCGGCCGCAACACCGCCGTCACCAGCCACACGGTCAGCGGAGGCGTGCTCTCGGCGCCGCTGCGGACCGCCACCACTGGATACGACCGGGATGGCCGAGTGGCCCGGGAGACGAGCGGCGCCGGTCGGATCACCGACTACACGTACGACGCCGGCGGCCAGGTCCGCGCGATCACGCAGCGGCGGGTGAGCGACGACCCGGCGACCGCGGTCTCGGTCAAGCTGGACTACGACGCCGCCGGCCGCCGCACCCGGATGATCGACGGCAACGAGCACGCCACGGAATACCAGTACAACAGCTGGGGCTTGCCGACGGCCGTGATCGAGCCGGCGACCCCGGCGCACCCGGACGCGGACGACCGGACCTGGACGACCGTGTACGACAAGGCGGGTCAGGCCGCGCACATCCTGATCCCCGGCGGCGTGACCATCGACCGGACCTATGACGATCTCGGCCAGGTCACCGCGGAGAAGGGCAGCGGGGCCGAGGCCGCCACGACCACGCGGACCTTCGACTACGACGCGTCCGGCAACATCACCACGGCCGGCACCGTCGGCGGCGACAACACCTACACCTGGAACGACCGGGGCCTGCTCGCCAGCAGCTCCGGACCCGGCGGTAACGCCTCGTTCGGGTACGACTCCGACGGTCGCCTGCAGACCCGTACCGACGGGGCCGGCTCGACGACGTTCACGTACACCGACGCGGGCCGGCTCCGGACGGCGACCGACCCGCTGGTGTCGAAGACGCTCACCTACACCTATCGCCCGGCGATCGGGGACCTGCAGCAGATCACGCTCGGAACCGGCGCGGTGACCCGGGCGTTCGGATACGACGACCTCGGCCGGATCGCGTCCGACACGCTCACCAAGCCCGGGGGCGCTCAGTCGGCGAAGATCACCTACGGGTACGACGACGACGACCTGCTGACCACGTCGACCACAACCGGGATCACCGGCGACGGCGCCAACGGTTACGGCTACGACGGACTCGGGCGGCAGACGTCCTGGACAAGGCCCGGCGGGGACACCGTCACGTATGGATACGACAACGCCTCGAACCGCACGTCGGTCACGACCGCCGCCGGTACCCGCACCTTCACCTACGACGCGCGGAACAGGTTGACCGGCGCGTCCGGCGGGGGCGTCCCGGATCTCACCAACACGTGGTCGGCCCGAGGCACTCTGCAAGGCTCCGCTCAGGACAGCAGCACTTCGGCGTACGCGTCCGACGCGTTCGACCAGATGCTCACCGCGGCCGCGTCCGGCCAGACCGTCGAATACCGCTACGACTCGTTCGGGCGGGCGGCCACCCGCAACGGTGTCGCCTTCGGATACGCCGACCAGCGCAACGCCGCGGTCACCGTCGCCGGCACGGGCTCCGCCCCACGCGGCCAGATCTTCCGAGACCCGGACGCCCAGCCGCTCTCGGCCACGCTCGACGGCAGCCCAGGACGCAGCCTGTTCCAGGACACCCACCACGGCGACATCCGTGGCTGGTACGACCCGGCCGACGGCGGGCTCAACCGCTCCGCCGTCTACGACCCGGCCGGCGAGGTCGTCGCCGGCTCGGCCGACCGCCTCCCGCTGGGCTTCCAGGGCGGCTGGTCCGACCCGCAGACCGGTCTGCTCAACGCGCAGTCCCGGTGGTACGACCCAGGCGCGGCCGGCTTCACCGCCCGTGACACGTACACGCTGTCACCGGACCCGGTGGCGCAGGCGAACCGGTACGCGTACGGCAACGCGAGCCCGCTCAACAACATCGACCTCGACGGGCACAACCCGCTCCTGCTCGCCGCCGGCTTCCTGTTCGAGGGCACTCCGGTGGGCTGGGCCGCGCTCGTCATCGTCGGGGTCGGAGCGGGCGCCTACATCGGCTACAAGGCGTACCAGTCCTACGAGTACCACCACAACGTCGCCAACAGCGCCGGCAGCTGGTCCGGACCGGCCACCACCACGGCCTGGACAACCGTGCCGGACGACTACGCCGCGCGGGCGCAGGCCGCTGCCCGGGCGCAGGCCGCGGTCGCGGCCCAGCAGGCAGCGACCCAGGCCCGAATCAACGCGGCGGTCGCCGCGATGAACGCGGCATACAACAAATGGCTGGCCGACTATCTGGCAGCCGTGCGGGCCGAGACGGCCCGCAGGGCCGCGGAGGCGGCCAGGGCGTACGACAGCCAGCTCGCGACGGAGAAGGCAGCGGCGATCAAGGCGGCCACGCCCGGACCGGTCGGCACCACGGTCGTCAAGCCGCCGGCGACGGTGGCACTCGTCGCCGCAGGCGGAGCGGTGACCAACACGATCACCACCGTCCAGCTCCCGGGCACCGTCTTCGCCGGTGCCGAGGGCGCCGACGCGCCCAACGCGGCCGCGGCGGCCGCCAGCGCCGCGGCCGCGGCCACCACCGGGCTGGAGATCGCGGACGGCGGCGCCGGCGGCGCGGATCCCGGTGACGACGACCATTGCGGCCCGGACCCGCGCCAGCTGGTCGAGGACATGGCCGAGGAGGTCATGCAGGACTGGGGTCTGCCCGGCATCGACAAGCAGATCAGCCCCAGCCAGTGGGAGCACCCCGAGTACATCTGGGCCTACCGCGGCTCCGAGGTGCACAAGGAGGTCGCCCGGCGGCTCGGCGAGCTCTATCCGAACCTGTTCGACGGAAAGATGAACGGCACCGGACCGGACTACCCGGTGCAGACCACCGGCAAGAAAGTCGAGCTCACCACGCCGGGTGAGGTGGCCAAGCACAAGCGCAAGGGCGGTGAGTACGATCATTGTGACTATGCCATCTACAACCTCAAGAACCGGTGACCCGGGCGATGTCCTGATCCTGGACCATGTGTCGGAGGTCGGCGCCGACTACTCCGGTCGCAGACTCGAGGCGCTGACGGTACGTGGTTCGCGCTTCGAACGCTGCCGCTTCGACCGGATGCGCGCGAAGGCTGTCTCGTTCAGCGCGGGGCTCGACGAGACCGAATACGTCGACTGCTCCTTCGACGGTGCCCGGTTCCCGTGGGTGCTCGCCGGGTTCAGCCGGTTCGTGCGCTGCTCGTTCCGCAACGTCGACATCAAGGGATTCGGCGACGACTACCTGGAGCTCGTCGACTGCGTGTTCACCGGCACGCTGCGCACCAGCGTCTTCTGGGGCGCCGCGCCGCAGCCCGAGGCCGAGAAGCGGTATCAGTCATACCTCAGACATTTTGCGCGTGAGGGGCGCGCGGAGCCGGAGGGATATCGCGAACTAGCCCGCCGTCCGTCGAACGAGTTCCACGGCAACGACTTCTCCGGTGCCCAGTTGATCGACGTCGCGTTCCGGCGCATCGACCTCAGCCGGCAGCGGCTGCCAACCGGCGACGGCTACCTGTACCTGCCCGACGCGGAAGCGACGATCGAGCGGGCGCTCGCCATGATCGGCGACCGCGCCGATGGCCCGGGGATCGAGGGTTTCCTTCGCGGCAGCCTCGGCCGGGAGCTGTCCTTCGGCCAACGCCAACTGCTTCTTCGTGAGGCTGATTTCCCCAAGCGGGCAAATGCATTCGCGCTGCTGAGGGAAGCCGCTGACACCGGCCCCGCAACTTCCAATCGATAGGTGGCGCGACCGAGTCCCAAGGCGCGCCCTTCGTCAGTCCGGCCGACGTGGTTGACGGCGCGGACGATCTTGACGAGGCGCTTTGGTGGGCGAACCGGGACATCCGCAGCGGCAATACTGGCCACACCAATCGGCTGGCATCCCGATCGTCGTGGATGGTGTTCCCGGCGTGGCGTCAAAGGCGCTCTCAGCTGAACGCCCACTCGACGCTCGCGGTCACCGTGAGCCGCTGCTCGCCCGGCTGGATCGGCACATTAGCGGAGGCTGCGGCGGCCGGGTAGGCGGACGCCGGGCGGCTGACTCCAGGATTGGATATCGACTCGTTGATGCTGACGACCCTGCCAAGCCGGCGACCGGAGGCCTGCGCGTACAGCTCGGCTTTGGCCTTTGCTTCGTCAAACGCCTTCCTCCTGGCTTGCGCCAGCAGCGCAGAGTCGTCCTCAATGTCGAAGCTGAGCCCGCTGATACGGGTGGCATCGGCACCCGCCTCCGCGGCCTGGCTGATCAGCGCACCCGCCCGGGCAAGGTCGCGCAGCTTCACCGAAAGTTGCTCGCTGACCTGGTACCCGCTGATTCGCCGACCGTCTTTGGCGTACTGCGGGTAGATCGACAGACCGCTCGTCTGAAGGTCACGCTCGGAAACCCCGCCCTTCGTGAACGCGTCCCGCAGCCGACCCTGCGCCTGGTTCGCAAGATCGAGCGCCTTACCGACGGTCGGCCCTCGAGTCTCCACACCCAATTGGACAGTAAGCACGTCGGGGCGACCCGTGACAAAGCCGGTGCCGCTTACCAGGACGCCGTCACGCGCCCGATCGCCTGTGGCGGGCTCGCTGGCGACCGCGACACCGCGTGAACTATTCGACCCGAGCAGCCACGCGAGCACCAAGAACACAACGACAAGCACGGCAAGGAGCGCCGACGTGCGGCGCACAGTAGCGATCTCCATGATGACCTCCTCCGCTGCGGTGCGGCGATCTCTTAGACGCGCCTGCGCCCGTACGGTTCCCCCCGCTACCGAGCCGCGCATTCCGCGCTGAGCAGCCAGCCTTGCTCGGTCTTCCGAAGCCCCGCGGAGGAGATCGTTGACGGCGTCCAGATTCCCCGGCTCCGTACAGCGGCGAAGCGGCCCAGAAAACTCGCAGGCGAAGTCTTCAACGCCGGGGAAGCACGGCACTGGCGATGACCAGCACCGGAAGGTGGTCGGTCGAATTGAGGCCGAATCCAGCATGAAGCGGGAGGCATCCTCTTCTGGCGCCGAGTGGGGGTCACCCCGGGCGACCACTGCGTGCGGGTTGGGTACGCCCGGGCCTACCCGACGAGCGCGCGCTGATCACCGCCGTAGGGAGCCGTCAAGAGCACGCATCCGCGACGCGTCGGCATCTCGTAACGCGTGACATCGAGGTGCCGGCACATGTCCATGGCGCTATCCGGGTGCGAGCCGGCAGCCGCCTCGGCGATCATCGGCTGGTGACGATGATGTGTTTGCAGAACCGCGTCGTGATCGTGACCGGTGCGAGCCGTCGCATCGCGATCGGAGCGGCCATCGCTCGACGTGCGGTCGCTGACGGTGCAGCAGTCATGCTGCACTCCTGGGTGCCCCACGACGCCGAGCAGCCGTGGGGCGCCGATGTCGGTGGACCG
>DASXRB010000141.1:0-2851 GCA_036506875.1 Kribbellaceae bacterium
GCTTGCGGGTCGAGGTTTTCGTGGGCCGGTGCGACGACGTACCGGCCGAGGAGGTCTGCGAGCCCGCGACCGTGGTGGCGGTGCCGTCGCCGTCCGACTTGCCGTCGCTGCCGCCGCCGAGCACATGGGCAAGGCCGAAGACCAGCAGGAACGCCACGCCGAGCACCGCAAGCCGGCGGCGCCAGTAGACGCGGGCCGGCAGGGGGCCGCGTGGTCTGGTCACCGAGCTCATGCAGCAAACGCTAACCAGCGAGCCGGCCCTGGCCGCGGTGCCACACCGGCCGCCGCCGCGGCAATGCCACACCGGCCCACACCTGCCCGGAGACGGCGATCGCCTACGATCGGCCTCGATGAGCGAGCTGCACGCCCCGATCCTGGAGTGGTACGACGCCCACGCGCGCGACCTGCCCTGGCGCCGGCCGGAGGCGAGCGCGTGGTCGGTGATGGTCTCGGAGTTCATGCTCCAGCAGACCCCGGTGGCGCGGGTACTGCCGGTGCACGAGCAGTGGCTGGCCGCCTGGCCGACACCGGCCGACCTGGCGGCCGAGGCGCCGGGCGAGGCGGTCCGGGTGTGGGGGCGGCTCGGCTACCCGCGGCGGGCGCTCCGGCTGCACGCGGCGGCGGTCGCGATCGTGGAGCGGTACGACGGCGAGGTGCCGGCGGCGTACGACGACCTGCTGGCGCTGCCCGGCGTCGGCGACTACACGGCGGCCGCGATCGCGTCGTTCGCCCACCGCCAGCGGCACGTCGTGCTCGACACCAACGTGCGGCGGGTGTTCGCGCGGGTGCTCGGCGGGACCGAGTACCCCGCTGCGTCCGTCACCCGCGCCGAGCGCGACCTGGCCACCACCCTGCTGCCCGACGGCGGCGAGGCCGCGGCCCAGTGGGCGGTGGCGGTGATGGAGCTCGGCGCCTTGGTGTGTACGGCGCGCGAGCCGGCCTGCGGTGGCTGCCCGGTCCGGGAGCGGTGCGCGTGGCTGGCGAGCGGCAAGCCGGCGTACGACGGTCCCGCGCGGCGCGCGCAGGCCTGGGCCGGCACCGACCGCCAATGCCGGGGCCGGCTGCTGGCGCTGGTGCGGGAGTCCGACGGGCCGGTGCACCGGTCCCGGCTCGACGCCACCTGGACGCGCGCCGACCAGCGCGACCGCTGCCTGCAGACGCTGCTCGACGACGGGCTGCTGGTCGGCACCTCGGCCGACACCTACGCGCTGCCCTGACTCGAGAACCCTGACTCGAGAGCCCTGACTCGAGAACACCGACCCTGGACCACGGCCCGGCCGAAATGCGACGACCCGCCGCCGCCCCGGAGGGCGTACGGCGGGTCGCACGCTGGTGACGTCAGGCGGACTCGGTGGCGCCGCCCTCGGTCTTCTTCTTCACGTCGACCGGACCGGGGGCTTCCTCGGTCACGTCCTTGGTCATGTCGACCCCGACACCCTCGAGCGGCGGCAGGTCCGGCAGCGCACCGACCTTCTGCCCCTTGAAGGTGAACTTCGCGGTCGGGCCCTCGCCGTCCACGTCGACGAGCACGATCTGGCCGGGACCGACCTCGCCGTACAGCATCTTCTCGGCGAGGGCGTCCTCGATCTCGCGCTGGACCGTACGACGCAGCGGCCGCGCGCCCAGCACCGGGTCGAAACCGCGCCTGGCCAGCAGGTCCTTGGCCGCGCTGGTGAGCTCGAGCGACATGTCGCGGTCCCTCAGCCGCAGCTCGACCGAGGCGATCATGTTGTCGACCATCGCGATGATCTGGTCCTGCGTCAGCGGCGGGAAGACCACGATCTCGTCGACCCGGTTGAGGAACTCCGGCTTGAAGTGCTGCTTGAGCTCGTCGGAGACCTTGCTCTTCATCCGCTCGTAGGACCCAGCGACGTCGCTGCTCTGGTTGAAGCCGAGGCTGACGCTCTTGGAGATGTCGCGGGTGCCGAGGTTGGTGGTCATGATGATGACGGTGTTCTTGAAGTCGACCACCCGGCCCTGGCTGTCGGTCAGGCGACCTTCCTCCAGGATCTGCAACAGGCTGTTGAAGATGTCCGGGTGCGCCTTCTCGACCTCGTCGAACAGCACGACGCTGAACGGCTTGCGGCGTACCTTCTCGGTGAGCTGGCCGCCCTCTTCGTAGCCGACGTACCCGGGAGGCGAGCCGAACAGCCGCGAGACCGTGTGCTTCTCGCCGAACTCGCTCATGTCGAGCTGGATCAGCGCGTCCTCGTCGCCGAACAGGAACTCCGCCAGCGTCTTGGACAGCCAGGTCTTACCGACACCGGACGGGCCGGCGAAGATGAACGAGCCGCCGGGCCGCTTCGGGTCCTTCAGGCCCGCCCGAGTACGACGGATCGCGCGGCTGAGCGCCTTGACGGCCTCTTCCTGCCCGATGACGCGCTTGTGCAGCTCGTCCTCCATCTTGAGCAGCCGGGTCGACTCCTCCTCGGACAGCTTGACGATCGGGATGCCGGTCGCCACGGCGAGCACCTCGGCGATCAGCTCCTCGTCGACCTCGGCCACGACGTCCATGTCGCCGGCGCGCCAGGCCTTCTCACGCTCGGACTTGCGAGCGATGAGCTGCTTCTCCTCATCACGAAGACGAGCCGCGGCCTCGAAGTCCTGGCCGTCGATCGCGCACACGATCGAGATGCTCAAGGGCCTGCGTGACCGCTACGAGGCACACCACCGGGTGACCATCACCGACGAGGCGCTGGTCCAAGCGGCCACCCTGGCCGACCGCTACATCTCCGACCGGTTCCTGCCCGACAAGGCCATCGACCTGATCGACGAGGCCGGCTCGCGGCTGCGGATCCGCCGGATGACGGCGCCCGCCGACCTGCGTGAGTACGACGAGAAGATCGGCGAC
>DASXRB010000142.1:0-3245 GCA_036506875.1 Kribbellaceae bacterium
CGTCCGGGCGGGCGACCCAGGTGGCACGCCACTTCGTCATCGTCGCGACGCCGCCGGACAGCAGTTCCTCCGGGGCCGGCCCGTCGGAGGCGAAGGCCGCACGCACCACCTCACGCCACTCCGGCGCGTCGGCGTACACGATCGCCCGCCCCGGCTCGGCCATCAGTCCGGCCGGGATCTTCCCGCGACTCCCGAACGCTCCCCCGGGCCACATCTTGCGCGGCTCGAGCACGTGCGTCTCACCACGCAGCAGCAGCGACACCGCGCGCACGGTGTCCGCCGACGGCGTCGCGGCCACAGGCGACGGCAGCTGTCCGAGGCACACCGAGCACCGCCCGCACCCGGCCGCGCTCGGATCGTCCAGCGACTCCTGCAGCAGTTGCATCAGGCAACGATCACCGCGGGTGTACGCCCGCATGATCTCCGCCTCGCGCCGCCGGGTCGCCACGATGCCGTCGTAGTGCTCGGCGTCGTACGACCAGTCCTTCGCGGCCCGCACCCAGCCGCCCTCGACCCGGTCCACCGCGCCGTCGACGGCCAGCTGCTTCAGCATCAGCTCGACCCGCCCGCGCCGCAGCCCGGTCTCGGCTTCCAAAGCGGGCACGCTGGCCGGTTCGCCGCCGGCGTACGCCTCCAGCCCCGCGAGCAGCCGCTTCATCTGGTCCGGGTCCGGGATCGTCGCGGTCGCGAAGTAGTCCCACACGCCCGCGTCCGCGTCCGACGGCAGCAGCGCGACCAGCGCGTGGTCGATCCCGCGCCCCGCACGGCCGACCTGCTGGTAGTACGACACGGGCGACGGCGGCGCGCCGACGTGCACCACGAACCCGAGGTCCGGCTTGTCGTACCCCATCCCGAGCGCCGACGTGGCGACCAGCGCCTTCAGCCGGTTGTCGCGCAGCGCGTCCTCCAGCCGCTCCCGCTCCGCGGGATCGAGACCCCCGGTGTACGACGCGACGGCGACGGTGTCACCGTGCACCTGGCGGACCGCCGAGGCGAGCCGCTGCGCATCGGCCACGGTGAGCGTGTAGACGATGCCCGAGCCCGGCAGCTTCGGCAGCTGCTCGACCACCCAGGCGAACCGCTCCAGCGGCGACAGCGCGTCCACCACCGTGAGCTGCAGGCTGGGCCGGGCCAGCGGGCCGCGCAGCACCAGCGTCGCCTCGCCGAGCTGGTGCGCCACGTCCTCGGTCACCCGCGCGTTCGCGGTCGCGGTGGTCGCCAGCACCGGAGTGTCCGGGTTCAGCTTGCGCAGCACGTCGGAGACGCGCCGGTAGTCCGGCCGGAAGTCGTGCCCCCAGTCCGACACCGCGTGCGCCTCGTCGATCACCAGCAGCCCGATCCGCCCCGCCAGCCCGTCCAGCACGCGGCGCCCGAATCCGGGGTTCGCCAGCCGCTCCGGGGAGACCAGCAGCACGTCCAGCCTGCCGTCGTACAGGTCCCGCTCGATCGCCGACCACTCGTCGATGTTCGACGAGTTCAGCGTCGCGGCCCGCAGCCCCGCGCGCGACGCCGCGGCCACCTGGTCGCGCATCAGCGACAGCAGCGGCGACACCACCAGCGCCGGCCCGGCACCCTCGGCTCGCCGGATCGCCGTGGCCGCCCAGTAGACCGCGGACTTGCCCCAGCCGGTCGCCTGGACGACGAGCACCCGCGCGGCCGGTTCGCACAGCGCGGCGACCGCGACCTCCTGGTCGTCGCGCAACCGCGCGTCCGGTCCGGCGATCGCGGTGATCAGGCCGGTCGCGATACGGGCGCGTTCCTCGGTGAGCTCAGGCACGCACCCGACCCTACGAGGTCCCTCCTACAAAGCTGCCCGAGAATTCGGGCAGGTCGCGGCGGATGCGGCCGGACATCATGGCGGCGAAGGCGCACAGGCCGCCGGCGAGGTAGAACGCGAGGTCGTAGCTGCCCTGCACGTCACGGATCGCGCCCGCTCCCCAGGCGGTCACCGCGGCGCCGACCTGGTGCGACGCGAACACCCAGCCGAACACGATCGGCCCGTCGGTGCCGAACCACTCCCGGCACAGCGCCACGGTCGGCGGCACGGTCGCGATCCAGTCCAGCCCGTAGAACACGATGAACATCCACATGCTCGGCTCCACGCCCGGCGCCAGCAGCGACGGCAGCACCAGCAGCGACAGCCCCCGCAGGCTGTAGTACCCGACCAGCAGCCAGCGCGGGTCCCAGCGGTCGGTGAGCCAGCCGGACAGGATCGTGCCGGCCACGTCGAAGATGCCGACCAGCGCGAGCAGCGACGCCGCCGTGGTGTGCGGCATGCCGTGGTCGTGCGCGGCCGGCACGAAGTGCGTGCCGACCAGGCCGTTCGTGGACGCGCCGCAGACCGCGAACCCGCCGGCCAGCAGCCAGAACACGGGCCGCCGCACCGCGGCGCGCAGCACCGTGACCGCCCGCAGCGCGCCGCCCGGCACGGGTGCCCGGACGCCGACGGTGCTGCCCGGCGCCGCTCCGTACGCCGTGGTGCCCACGTCGCTCGGGTAGTCGCGCACGAACAGCAGCACCAGCGGTACGACGGCCAGCGCCGCCGCGGCCACCACGACCGCCGGCGTCCGCCAGCCGTGGTGGGTGGCCAGCGACGCCACCAGCGGCAGGAACACCAGCTGGCCGGTCGCGCCCGACGCGGTGAGCACGCCGGTCACCAGCCCGCGGTGCCGGACGAACCAGCGCCCGGTGATGGTCGCCACGAACGTCATCGCCATCGACCCGACCCCGACGCCGACGAGCAGGCCCCAGCACACCACCAGCTGCCAGGCCCGGGTCATGAAGATCGTCAGCCCACTGCCGGCCGCGACCAGCACCAGCGCGCCGGCGACCACGGTGCGGATCCCGAGCTTGTCCATGAGCGCGGCCGCGAACGGCGAGATCAGGCCGTACAGCAGCAGGTTCAGCGACACCGCCGAGCCGATCGTGCCGTGCGACCAGCCGAACTCGGCGTGCAGCGGGTCGAGCAGCACGCTGGGCACCGACCGGAAGCCGGCCGCACCGATCAGGGTCACGAACGACACCGCGGCGATCAGCCAGGCGCGGTGGATGCCGCGCCGGGTCGCGCGGACGGGCGGGGTCTGCAGCAGTTCCGTCACGACGTCGAGGCTCGCCGATCGCGGACCGTCTCACCAGTGGCCAGAACGCCAACATGTGTCAAGATATGGCCATGCGCCATCGCGTCGCCGTCCTCGCCCTCCCGCCGGTCATCGGCTACGACCTCGCCATCCCGCCGGCCGTCTTCG
>DASXRB010000143.1:0-3411 GCA_036506875.1 Kribbellaceae bacterium
GCGACGTCCGACCCGGCCGGCTACGTCACCGCGCTGTCCGCCGCCGGCGAGGCCGCCGAGCTCCTCGACCCGGCCGGCCTCGGCGGCTTCGGCTGGATCCAGTCCGCGGCCGGCCCGGCACTCAGGTCGCCGCAGCGCCCCGGCCCTCGCACCTGAGCCCCGGCGCCACCAAGCCGCCCAGTTCCGGATCCTCGTTCCGGCAAGCGCTTTCTCCGAGCGAAGATCCACAACTCGGCGGGCCGGATCTGGGGCGAGCTCGGATCAGGTAAGGCAGACGGCGGGACCTAGCCGGCGTCCGGGGCGCCGACGCCGTGCTGGCAGGAGGCCCAGGGTTCGGGGGCGGTGGTGCCACCGGAGAAGACGCGGACGAACTCGTCGACGCGTGCGCGGTCCCAGTGGTCCAGGCGGAGCTGGTTGCGCCAGGCGGTGAGAACGAGCGGCGTGGGCTGGGACGGGTAGGCACTGACCAGGACGTAGTCGCTCGACCGGGCCAGCTTGGCGAGGACCTGGCGGTCCGCGGCGCCCAGCGGCGGGCGGTAGGTGATCCAGACGGCGCCGTGCTCGATCGAGTGCACGGCGAGCTCGTTGCGTACCGGGCCGGCGTAGAAGCCGCAGTTCTGCCAGTGCGGGTCGTGCGGTCCGCCGACCGGCGGGGACTGCGGGTACGCCACCGGGCCGGAGGTGTGGTCGCTGCCGTCGCGCACGTCGTACCGGACGACGCCCGCGACCGGCGGCGGCATCACGTCGGCGTTGCCGCGCAGGTAGCGTCGTACGGCGAAACCACCGGCGACGAGCACCGTGGCCAGCACGGCCAGCACAAGTCCGGCGGCGACGGTCCGCCGGCGACCCGGTCCCGCCACGGTCACACCGTTCCGTCGTCGTACGCGACCGGTTCCGCCTCGGGTCGGCGGGCGGGTCCGGAGGCGGCCGCGTCGGTGCGGCGAGCCTCGCGGGCGCGGCCGGCCTGGCGCTGCTGGAGCTCCGCGGCCTCGGCGACGTCGCGGTGCAGGGCGACGGCGGCGGCCGGGCCCTGCGGGGTGTCGACGTGTACGTTCGCGAGCCGGAGCCGGCGCTGCAGGGGGCCCTGGGTCACCCGCACCGACTGGGTCTTGTGGTGCAGCACGACGGTGGTACGACGGTTGATCCAGCCCTGCACCGTGACGAGCACCAGCTCGTCGGCGCCGTACCCGAGGTAGCGCCGGCCGACCGGGCGCAGCCAGCGCGCCCGGCGTGGTGCGGGGTGCATGACGATCCGGTCCAGGTCGAGCCCGGGCAGCACCCGGTGCAGCAGAGCGGTGACCTCGGCGCGGCCGCCGACCGGGAGCAGCTGCGAGCCGTTCGCCAGTTCGTCGCCGTCCGCGCGGCCCGCCACGCCGGCGACGTCGAGGTCGACCTTCGCCCAGCCGAGCAGCCGCCACAGGATCGGCTCGGACACCACGAGCCCCTGCACCCGGCCCGGCGGCACGGTCTGCCGCTGCAGGTCGAGCAGGCCGCGCTTGGTCCGCAGGCCGTCCGGCGACTCGTACACCGTGAAGCCGTGGTTGCCGATCACCTGCTTCCAGATCGGCTGTACGACGCCCAGCAGCAGCGGCAACCCGGCGAACAGGCCGATGGAGTGGTCCGACAGCGCGGTCGCCGACACCAGCGTCGCCAGTCCCCCGGCCGACGCGACCACCGTCGACGACAGGAGAGTCGAGCCGAGTAGCCGCTGCGTCGGGACCGCGAGCAGCTCGCGCTGCGGCGCCTCCTTCGTCTCCGGGTGCAGGGCCTCGTCGGGCAGGCCGGACGCGGTCGCGAGCAGCGTGGCGCGCAGCCGCCGCGCGTCGTCCAGGTTGAGATAGCTGAGCCGGCCGTCGCTGCGTCCGCCGCCGGCGACGTCCATCCGCAGCTCCGCCAGCCCGAACAGCCGGCTGATGAGGGGCTGTGCGACGTCGATCGCCTGGATCCGGTCGAAGCGCATGATCCTGGTACGACGGAACAGGAAGCCGGAGTCGACCCGCAGCGCGTCCGCGGTGAGCTGGTACTTGGTGAACCACCACGACAGCCCGCCCAGCGCCACGCCGAGCACGAACACGCCGACCAGCGCCAGGAGCGCCCAGCGCACCTCGCTGCGCAGCCCGTCGTTCTGCGCCATCACGATGAACGTTCCGGCCAGGTACCCCCAGCCCTTCAGGAACGGCGTCAGCGGATGCACCCGCGCCGGCTCCTGCAACGGCCGCCCCGCCTTCGCCCCGGGCTGCCCCGCCTCCGATCCGCTCCCGGGCGCGGCCGGCGAACCGCCCTGCGAGACAGCGCCTGGTCCGCTCGCCGGCGCGCCCGGGTGCTGCTCGCTCACAGGCCCCACGCCTGCGCGTGCCCGAGGGCCGACAGGCGGTCGCGCAACCGTGCCGCCTCGTCCGCCGTCAGGCCGGGGATCACCGCGTCCGTCGCCGGCGTCGCCGTGTGCAGCTCGACCTTGGCCAGCCCGAACGCGCGCTCCAGCGGCCCTGCGGTGACGTCGACGAACTGCATCCGCCCGTACGGCACGACGACCAGCTCCCGGAACATCACCCCGTGCGAGACCAGCAGCTCGTCCTCACGCTCGGCGTACCGCCACGACCGCTGGTTCCGCCCGATCAGCACCCACGCCCAGCCGTACGCCGCCACCGCGACGAGCGCCACCAGCACGCCGTACCCGACCCCGCCGAACACCCCCGCCGACAACGCCGCGACCAGCCCCAGCACCCCCACCGCGATCCCCGCGGCCACCCGCCGCAACGACGCCAGCTTCACCGACACAGAAGTCCAGCTGACGTCCCCCGGCACGAACAGTTCGTCCACACCCCCACCCTGTCACGCCACCGGTCACCCACCCTCCAAATCCCGTCATCGGGCCCTTCCGACCCGGCGTGTCGCCACTCGTCGGTCCCTTGTGCCCACCGCGATGCGGCGACGGGCTTGCGGGTCACGCGACGCCTGTTATCTTGTTACCATGGTAACGGACGATGAGGCGGTCGCGATCGAGCGGACCCAGACCGGGTTCCGGATCGAGCGGCGGCTGCTGAAGGTGCTCAAAGGCCTGGCCGAGTACCTCGACGTGCCGCTCGGGGAGCTGGTCGAGGGCATCGTGCTGCACGCGTTCGAGGGCAAGGCCCCGTTCGGGGCCGAGACCCGGGCCAAGATCGAGCAGCTCAAGGACGTGTACGGCCTCGAGCTCTCCGCGCGGCACGCGCACGGACTGCGGGAGCGGTCATGAGCGAGGTCCGGCTGACCGGACGGATCACGATCGACGCGCCGCCGGACGAGGCGTACCGGCTCTTCACGCCCGAGGGCGAACGCGCCTGGGCCGCCGGCTGGGATCCGTCGTACCCGGTGCCGGCTACGGACGACACGGCGCCAGGCACCGTCTTCGAGACCGGCGCGCAGGGCGAG
>DASXRB010000144.1:0-2575 GCA_036506875.1 Kribbellaceae bacterium
CTCCGCGAGGACCTGATCGCCCGCCTAGCCGCCGCCCAAACCAAGTCCCGCCACTTCTCCCACCGCCGCCACGGCGTCCCCCCGGTCTAACGCTCATCGGGCCCTTGTGACCCGGCGTGTCGCCGTTCGTCGGGCCCTACCGACCAACCCCCCGCGGCAGGCGTGAACCTGACCTCGTGGGTGGTGTGGGCCTGCCGCCGGGGCACAAGGGCTCGACGATTGAGGTAGGGGAGGGTCACCAGCCCAGGGGGGTGATCTCGGCGGCGGAGGTCCAGGGGCCGCGGTTGCCGGCCTCGGTGAGGGCGCGGAGGCGGATGTAGCGGGTGGTGGCGGGCCAGAGGCGGACGGTCTTGAGCAAGGCGTCGTCGGCGAAGGTGCCGGTGGCGACCGCGCCGCCCCAGGTGCTGCCGTCGGTGCTCAGGTAGACCTCGTACTTCCCGATCCGGCCGTTCGCGCCGCCGTCCTGGCGGGGCAGGTAGCTGAGGCCGGTGACGGTCCGGGTGGAGCCGAGGTCGAGCTGGATCTCGTGCGGCAGCGGGTCGGACCCGCCGTACCACTTGGTGTGCCAGAACGTCGTGGTCGAGCCGTCGACCGCGTTCGTCGCGGCACCGTTCTCGCCGACCGTCTCCTGGCTGTCGGCCCACTTCACCGAACGCGGCAGCGGGCCGGACCCCATCACCGGGTCGCTGATCGTCTGCGTACCGGTCTCCAGGTGACCGGCGAAGCGTCGTACGAAACCGTCGGCGGTGTCGGCGGTGACGGTCACGTCGTACCAGCCACCCATGCCGTTGCCGGTCGAGAACCAGTCCTCGGCCGAACCGCCCGGCTGCACGGTGTAGGTCCACGGCCCGCCGGCGCGGTTGTTGACCCGCGCGGTGAAGGTGCACGCGACGGTGCCGCTGTTGGTCATCCGGACGTAGACCCTGCCCTCCGACGGCGCGTACCGCAGTGTCGCCTCGGCGTTGGCGTTGCCGCTGGTGGTGGCGGTGACCCGGTTGCCGGCGAACCGGCGCAGGAACCCGTTCGGCCCGCACACCGTGAGGTCGTACGCACCCGTCGGGGACCCGGCCTGCCAGTAGTCGGACAGCGTCTTGCCGGCCTCGACGGTGTACCGCCACGGGCCGTCGGTGCGGTACGCGTTCGCGGTCACGTAGAAGTGCGCCCCCGCGGCGCCGGCGGCGCTGAAGTCGATCCAGAACTTGTCCGACGCGACCCGGCCCGAGACGGTCAGGTTGTACGGCAGCGGCCGCGCGGGCTTGACCCCGGCCTCCTGCACCGGGAAGACCTGCGTGGCCGGCGGCGTGGGTGACGTCGAGTGCGGCCCGCTGGTCGGCACCGGCGTGGGCAGCGACGGATAGGTCACGTTGGCCGACGTCAGGTCCAGCGCCGCCGTCAGGTCGCCGCAGACCGCGCGCCGCCACGGCGACACGTTCGGTTCGGCTACGCCGCTCCACTTCTCCAGGAACTGCACCACCGAGGTGTGGTCGAAGGTCTGCGAGCAGACGTTGCCGCCTCGGCTCCAGGGTGAGATCACCAGCATCGGCACCCGCGCCCCGAGCCCGATCGGGGCGCTCAGGTAGAGGTCGTCGGCAACGGCCGCCGTGCTCAGCCCGTCCGCCGTCGAGACCGGCGCGGCCGGTGCCGGCAGGTGGTCGAAGAAGCCGTCGTTCTCGTCGTACGTCAGCAGCACGACGGTCTTGTTCCACACGTCCGGGTTGCCGGCGACGGCGTCGAGGACCTTCTTGACCAGGTCGGCGCCGGTGTTCGGGCCCCAGTCCGGATGCTCGGTCTGGCTCTCCGGCGCCACGATGTACGACACCGCCGGCAGCCGGTTCGCGTCCACGTCGGCCTTGAACACCGCGGCCAGCTGCCCGGGCCGCTCGCGCCGCAGCCCGCCGTCGTACATGGTCCGCTCGCTCGCGGTCAGCGTCGAGACGCCCTTGGCGAGGTTGGCGAGCATCGCCTGCTGGTCGGTCGACGACGCCGTCTCCAGCGCGTAGTAGAACGCGTACAGCTTGGTGTAGCCGGTGAACTGCAGCGCCTTCTTCGCGACGTTCATGTACGTGGTGAAGTACTCCAGCGAGTTGTCGCCGTAGTTGTCCCACTCCTGGTAGACCCGGTAGCTGCGGCCGGCCGCCTGCAGTCTCTCGGCGTACGACGACCAGGTGTATCCGGTGTGGTCCGGGTTGTCCCACGAGTCGTTGCCGATGGCACGCTTCGTGGTGCCGGGCTCGTACCCGATCATGCCGCTGAACATGTAGAACCGGTTCGGGTTCGTCGGGCCCATCTCCGAGCAGTGGTACGCGTCGCAGATGGTGAACGCGTCGGCCAGCGCGTAGTAGAACGGCAGCGCCGACCGGCGCAGGTGCGTCATCGTCCGGACGCCCTTGTTCGGCACCCACTGGTCGTTGCGGCCGTTGTTCCAGGCCGCGTGGCCGTCGGACCAGCCGTGCGGGGTGCCGGCCATGAACGGGTCGTCGACCGGGTAGGGCAGGACGTAGCCGGTGCCGTTCGGCTGGTGGAACACCGAGTTCCCTGTCGACAGCGAGATCGCGGTCGGGTCGTTGAACCCGCG
>DASXRB010000145.1:0-4531 GCA_036506875.1 Kribbellaceae bacterium
ACGAAGAACCCGCCGCCGCCGACCCCGGCCGAGTACGGCTCGGTGACACCGAGCGCGGCCGCCGTCGCGACCGCCGCGTCGACCGCGTTGCCACCGCTGCGCAGCACCGCGATCCCGATCGCGGTGGCGTTCGCGTCGACCGACGACACCGCCCCGCCGTACCCGACGGCGGTGGCCTGCTTGACGGCCGGCGCTCTGGTGTCCAGGCCGGCCCCGGCGGTAGCGGTCGCCGGACCGGTCAGGAGCGCGAGGACGGCGGCGGGTGCGATCAGAGTGCTGACACGGCGGCGGAATCGCATCACGGAACCTCCCGGTCGAAGAACCACGCAGAATCCATGCCTACGCGGTTCCCGCCGCGATTTCCAGACCTCGTACGACGACAGCCCGCTTGCCGCCGGTCAGCGCATGGTCGTCACCGGAGGGATCGAGCACGACGTCAGCAGGCGTACGACGGTGTCGTCGCTCCACGTCACCGGTGTGCCGGCCATCCGCAGGATCAGCCAGCTCTCGCCCCGCTTGAGCTGCGCGGCCCGCCCGGTCGCGTCGTACCGGCCGATGAACACGAGCTGCCCCGGCCGCTTGACCACGATCACCTTCGACAGCCGGTCGGCGGTGCCGGCCACGCGCAGCTGCAGCGTGCCGGCCGGTGCCGTCCCGGTCGCGGGTGCCAGCACGACGTACCCCAACCGCGCCTGGCGCGGCTGCCAGCCGTCCGGAACCAGACCGCACGCGATCCCGGGCCAGGTGGAGGTGTTGCGGACGAGCGGCACCGCGAGACCGGAGGCCGCGCCCGTCATCGGCGTCGCCAGCTCGACCGTCGGGAGCGCGGTCGCCGATCCGGCGTACGGCTCCGTGCGCGGCGCGGCCCGGCGCGCGGCGGCGTCACCGTCCGTGGCGGGCGAGTCCGCGACCACATCGCCACCCGGTCCCGGCATCCAGGCCGCGGGACCGCCGGTCGCCACGGTCACGCCGGCGGCGGCCACACCGACCAGGACGACGGTCGCGCGCCGGCGCATCCGCAGCCGCCGCAGCGCCCGCCGGCCACGCGCGACGTCACCGTCGGCGTCCACCGCGGCCCCGTCGACCACGCGGTCGGCGAAGTCCGCCAGCAGCTTCCGGACGGCCTCGTCCTCGCGGTTGTCCCCGCGCTCTCCCGCCTGCACTCAGTTCCTTCCCGTCGCCGGATCGGCCATCACGTCCCGCAGCCTCTTCAGGGCCTTGGCGGTCTGGCTCTTCACCGTGCCCTCCGAACACTCCAGCACCCGCGCGCTCTCGGCGACGTCGAGATCCTGGAAGTACCGCAGCACCAGCACCGCGCGCTGCCGCGGCGCCAGCTCCAGCAGCGCCTTGCGCACCGCCAGCTGGTCCGCCTCGTCGGCCTGTCCGTCCGGGCGCGGCTCGACGATCTCCGCCCTCGCCACCTCGGGCCGCCGGGCCGCCCGGCGGCGGTCGTCGAGGAACGCGTTGACCAGCACCCGGTGCGCGTACGGCCCGGCGCCGTCGTGCTTGATCCGCCGCCAGTGCACGTACACCTTCGTGAGCGTCGTCTGCACCAGGTCCTCGGCCGTGAACCGGTCCCCTGCCGTCAGCAGCATCGCCGTGCGCAGCAGCCGGGTCCGGTCGCCGGCCACGAACTCACGGAACTCCTCGTCGCGGTCACCTCCCGGCATCGTCGTACTCCGACACTTCGACTACGTCGCCGGCCTGCGGCTGGTTGCCCTCGTCAAGGGCCCGCACAGCGGAACCGGCGAGGTCCGGATCGTCGTACCGGAGCCACGTGATCCGCGGGTCCTTGCGGAACCAGGAGTCCTGCCGGCGTGCGAACCGGCGGGTGGCCTGGACCGTGCGCTCGCGCGCCTCCTGCTCGGAGAGCTCGCCGTCCAGCATCGCGATCACCTGCGAGTAGCCCAGCGCCCGGTTCGCGGTCCGGCCCGCGCGCAGCCCCTGCCCGAGCAGGCGTCGTACCTCGCCGGCGAAGCCGCCGTCGAACATCAGGTCGACGCGGCGTGCGATCCGCTCGTCGAGCACCGGCCGCGGCACGTCGATGCCGAGCTGCACCGCGTCGTACACGTAGCGGTGCTCGGGCAGCGTCGCGACGTACGGCCCGCCGGTGATCTCGACGACCTCGAGCGCGCGCACGATCCGGCGGCCGTTGCTGGGCAGGATCTGCGCCGCGGCGGCCGGGTCGACCTCGGCGAGGCGGCGGTGCAGCGCGCCGGAGCCGTGGTCGGCCAGCTCCTTCTCGAGCCTCGCGCGTACCGTGTCATCGGTGCCGGGGAAGACGAAGTCGTCGAGAATCGCCCGCACGTAAAGGGCCGAGCCCCCGACCAGGATGGGTACGACGCCGCGCCGCAGGCAGTCGTCGATCGCCGCGCGGGCCAGCCGCTGGAACTCCGCCACCGTCGCGGTCTGCGTCACGTCCAGGATGTCGAGCAGGTGGTGCGGCACGCCATGGCGTTCCTCGACGGTGATCTTCGCCGTGCCGATGTCCATCCCGCGGTACACCTGCATCGCGTCCGCGTTCACCACCTCGCCGCCCAGTCGTTGCCCCAGGGCAACGGCCAGGTCGGACTTGCCGGCGGCGGTCGGACCCACCACGGCGACGACGCGGGAAGCGGACATGCGACACAGTCTGACAGCGCGGGCGCGGCCGTCGCGTACCGGTCGGGCGTGTGTGAATCGTGCGCCAACACGCGCCAGGAAGGTTGTGTAAGGCATCGCCAGGTGGGTAGGACGGGAGCGTCCACAGATACCTACTCGGGAGGCATCATGACGAATCCGTTCGGCGAGGGCGGCATCGGCGACGCGATCGGCGACGCGGTCGAGTCCGGTGGCGCTGATGACAGTGGTTACGAGGGTGGCAGCACGCCCGGCGGCGGCAGTGCCGACGACTTCGGGTCGGACGCGGGCGACCAGGGCGGCTCGGACACGGACTTCGGCGGAGGGGACTCCGGGTTCGGCAGCACCTACGGCGACACCGGCCAGTCCGACTCCGGCGGCGACATCGAGTCCGGCGACGTCGCGAACCAGAGCTGAGACGCTGAACCTGGTCGAGCCGCTACGGTGCGATCATCTACGAGTGCAATCACGTGGGCTCTTCCACGGCGGCATCTTCGTGAGTCCAGTTACGTGATTCCCGCCGCCAGACTCGTCATTCCGCTCATGAGGATGGCCGGCCCGACGGGAGTCGAGCCGTGGGGACAGGGGGCAGGGGTCAAGACGGCTGGTGGTAGGTGATGACGACATAGCCGACGCCGTAGGGGGCCTCGTCGTAGGACACGTGCGCTGTGCCGCGAAGCCCGGCGGCGGTGTCGGGGTCGGCGGCGACGGCGCCGGCGAGGGCTTGCCAGCCGGGGCGGCCGGCGGCCCAGAGGGTGCGGCAGGTCTCTTCGTCGATGGCCAGGAGCGTCTCGGTGTCGAGGGTGGTGAGCGCCTCGGTCACGCGGGTGTCGAAGGCCTGGGCCTCCGGGTGGTACGGGCCGGGCGAGGTCTCGATGCGGCGGGCGGAGCCGTCGGCCATCACCAGCAGGGCGACGCGCTGCTCCCCCGCGCCCGCCTCCGCGCCGATCGCGGCGATCCGGTCCGGCGGTTCCTCCGGCGAGACCGACACGTGGCGGCGGGTGGCCGTCGTACCGCCGCGGTCCAGCAGCCAGGCGCCGATCGTCAACGACAGCGGGAGAACGGACGAGTCGCCGCCGGCGCGTACGCCGACGCCGTAGCGGCGCAGGTCACCGCCCGCGTCCCCCGGCAGCTCCTCCGTGCGCGGACCGTTGCCCACGACAACGACCTGGTCCGGCCGGGCGGCCAGCAACACGCGGACGGCGTCGTCGCAGGCGGCGCGCAGCCTGTCCAGCTCCGCGGCGGCCCCGACCGCGACCTCGGGCACCAGGACCGGCGGATGCGGGCACACGGCGGCAGCGACGAGCACGTACTCGACCTTATGGGATTCCGTCGTACGACAACCGCCGTGGG
Organism: Kribbellaceae bacterium; assembly: GCA_036506875.1. GTDB lineage: Bacteria > Actinomycetota > Actinomycetes > Propionibacteriales > Kribbellaceae > DASRHY01. The sequence continues at coordinate 3,973 of DASXRB010000145.1, forward strand.
ATGGCGACGTACGACGACTCGCGGCGGGTAGCCTGCGGCGGTGGAGCGATACCGGGTGGTGCCCGCGTCGTACGTCGTGCTGCGCCGCGGCGAGCAGGTGCTGATGCTGCTGCGGTCGGGCACCGGGTTCATGGACGGGTACTGGGCGGTCCCGGCGGGGCACGTCGAGGACGGCGAGTCGGCGCTGGAGGCCGCGCTGCGCGAGGCCCGCGAGGAGGTCGGCGTGACGGTCGCGCCCGGCGACCTCCTACCGCTGTGCGCGATGCACCGAACCCAGCGCAACGGGAACCCGATCGACGAGCGCGTCGACTTCTTCTTCACCGCGTCGGTGTGGACCGGCGAGCCGCGGCTGCTGGAGACGGACAAGGCCGCCGGGCTGGACTGGTTCGACCTGGCCGCCCTCCCGGACCCCGTCGTACCGCACGAGCAGGTCGTCCTGGACGCGCTGCGAGCGGGCGTCGTACCGGCGGTCCTCACTCACGGCTTCTGAGCCCGCGATCCCCCCCGGCGAGCACGACCCCACCGTCCAGCGCGGGGTCAGCAGACCGTGCAGCTCGAG
>DASXRB010000146.1:0-2574 GCA_036506875.1 Kribbellaceae bacterium
CTCGTGATGGACACCCTGGACGGGCTGCGCGCCGGCGGCCGGGTGATCGGGCTGGTGAGTCACGTCGAGGAGATGCGCCAACGGATCCCGATGCGGCTGCGCGTCCGCAAGGTCGGCGCCGCGTCCCGCCTCGAGCTCGAAGCCGGCTGATCCGCGGCTGCTCCGCCGCCGCGCCCGTGGCCCGGCGCGAAGCGGGCGGCGCGGAGCCGGTGGCCCGGCGCGAAGCGGGCGGTGCGGGGGCTGGTGGTGCGGGCCGGCGGTGCGGTGCGGGGCGCCTGCGGCGGGTGTGCCGACGGCATGGTGGGAGTCGTCAAGTGGCCGGCTTGATCGCGGCGATGCGCAGGCGGCGGTAGTCCGCCCACCAGGCGTCGTTGCGCCACAGCTGCGGGCGGAGGCGCTCCTCCAGCTCGGCGAGGAAGGTGTCGGCGTCGGTCGCCCCGTCGACCAGGTGCGCGCCGAACATCTGGACCCAGGTGCGCAGCCCGTGCTCGCCGTCGAGGCGGGTCGGCCGCTCGAAGAGCCACGCGCGGCGGACCTCGAACCCTGCCTTCTCCAGGGCCGAGGCGTACTCGCCGAGGGCGGGGAAGTACCACGCCGTGGTCACCGGCGGCAGGCCGTGCTCGGCGCGGAGCGCGTCGATCCCACCCAGGATCGTGGCCGTATTGCCGGCGCCGCCGAGTTCGGCAACGAGCCGACCGCCGGGGCGTAGCGCGCCAGCGATCGCGGCGGCGGTCTCGTCGACCTCGAGGATCCAGTGCAGGACCGCGTTGCAGAAGACCGCGTCGAAGTCGAGGCTCGGCTCTAGGCGGCGGGCGTCCCCCACTGAGACCGGCAGGCCGGGGTGCTTAGCGCGTGCCCGCTGCACCATCTCGACGCTGGCGTCGATCCCGATCGCCGCGACCCCACGTTCCCGCAGCGCAGCGACGTGGTCGCCGGTGCCGCAGCCGAGATCGAGCACGCGCTCACCGGGTTTGGCGTCGAGGAGTTCGAGGAGGTCTGCTCCGTACGCCGCGACGAACCCATGCCGGTTGTCGTAGAGCGACGCGTCCCAGATCTGGCTGACCACGCCGCCAAGCGTAGATCGTGATCCTAGATACCAGGAAATCTGTCCTGATTACTGGGACGCCAACGCGACCGCGGAGTCGACCAGCCCGCGCACCTGAGGGACGGTCCACGCCGCCGCGCCGCACGCGACGATCACCAGCCCGGGCAGCAGGACGACCCGCTCGAACCATCCGTCGACCTTCACGGCCAGCGCGTCCGGCATGCCGAACTCCCACCACCGCTGGCGCCGGAAGATGATCGGCCACAGCACCGGGCACCCGTGCCGGGTGATCATGTCGCCGAGCGTGTGGATGACGCCGCCGGCCCCCACCGCCAGGCCGAGCAGCGGGTAGCCGCGGTCGCCGGGGAGCATCATGATCGCCAGCCACGCGGCGGCGGCCGAGAGCGCGGTCACCAGGACCCACCCGCTCTTGCGCGCGACGTCCGACATGAGGCCGCGCACCGCCAGCCCGAAGGTGAAGAACAGCACACCGATCACGGCCGGCTTGCCGAACGCCTCGCACAGCGCCCCGACGCCGATCCCGAGCAGGACGTTGAAGAGCCAGGTATGGGTGAGCGTCCGGTGACCGTTGGTGCGGCGCTCGTCGTGCTTGGTGCTGGTGAGCCGGTAGACGGCGAGCGAGAACTTCTCGACCACCTCGGCGAGGAAGAGCGACGCCACGCCGAACGTGCGCGCCACCGTCGCGCCCCCCTTGTTCCGGAGCACCGCGCCCGAGCAGTCCAGGTCGGGCAACAGGGCGGAGCCGGCACACACGGCGGTGTAGACGGCCAGTTCGAAGGGCGTCTGGTGGTAGCCCAGCATCGTCGCCGTGGCCCCCGCCCCCGCCAGCCACACGGCCGCGCCGGACATCGCATGGGTCGGCCCCATCACCATTCCCGCAACCCTCCTCAGCGGACGCCGTGCGCACGGCATCTTGTGTCCACTGTGGGTCATCGGCGGCTCTGGGGCCGGGAGGCGCGACGGACCGGCGGCGCGGTTCGGCGTGTTTGTCGTCACTACTGGGGCGGGCTGCGCCCCTGCCGCCTGCGTGGCCCGAGCCGGCTCGGCGGCATGTGTCGGGGAAGGTGTTCTCACCTCGCGAATGAGGGAACACCTTCCCCGACCAATCCACAGTGGACCTCTGTCAGGCGGGCGGGTTCCCGACGGCCTCGTGGGTGAGCAGCCACTGCTTCGTCTCGACGCCCCAGCGGAACCCGCCGAGTCCGCCGCCGGTACGCAGCACCCGGTGGCATGGGACGAAGAGCGCGGCGGCGTTCCGGGCACACGCGCTCGCCGCAGCCCGGATTGCGGCCGGTCGCCCGGCCCGCGACGCATACTCCGCGTAGGTCACCTGCTCGCCGGCCGGCACCGTGCGCAGCACGTCCCACGCGTGGGTCAGGAACTCGCCCGAGATCTGCCGCACCGGCACGGTGTCGATCGCGTGCAGGTCGCCCTCGTGGTACGCGGCCGCGGCGCGGGTGAACTCGCCGAGATCGGCGCGGGCCGAGACGGCTTCAGGCCGCAGCGAC
>DASXRB010000147.1:0-7116 GCA_036506875.1 Kribbellaceae bacterium
ACCGGGCGGCTCAAGGACATCATCATCCGCGGTGGCATGAACATCAGCGCCCGCGAGATCGAGGACCACCTGCTCGGGCATCCGGCCATCGCGAGCGCCGCGGCCGTGGGCATGCCCGACGAGCGGCTCGGCGAGAAGGTCTGCGTGTACGTCGTCCTCGCCGAGGGTGCCCCGGCGCTGACGCTCGACGAGGTCACCGCACTGCTGCGCGAGCACAAGCTGGCCACCCAGAAGCTGCCGGAGCGGCTGGAGATCGTGCCGGCGATGCCGATGACGGCGACGGGCAAGATCCAGAAGCACGTCCTGCGTGCCGACGTCCGGTCGAAGCTCGGCTGATGGATCTCGAGGACGCCCCGGACGAGGCCCGGTTCCGCCAGGAGCTGCGGACCTGGCTGGACAAGCACCTGCCCGAGCTGCCCTGGCCGGAGCCGGCGGACCTGGCCGAGAAGGCGCCGTTCTGGCGGGCGTGGCAGTCCATGCTCTACGAGGGTGGGTACGCCGGCCTCACCTGGCCGCGCGAGTACGGCGGACAGGGCCTGGACGAGCGGATGCGGGCGATCTTCGGCGAGGAGTGCGACCTGGCCGGAGCTCCGGAGCGGCTGAACACCATCGGCGAGGACTTCGCCGGCCCGACCATCGCGCACTTCGGCTCCGAGGCCCAGAAGCGGCGGTACCTGCGTCCGATCCTCACCGGCGAGGAGATCTGGTGCCAGCTGTTCTCCGAGCCCGACGCGGGCTCGGACCTCGCCTCGCTGCGGACCAGGGCGACCAGGGTCGAGGGCGGCTGGCGGATCCAGGGCCAGAAGATCTGGACCAGCCGTGCCCAGCTGGCGGCCCACGCGATCCTGCTGGCCCGCACCGGTGGCGGGCCACGGCACAAGGGCATCACGTACTTCCTGCTGCCGATGGACAGCGAGGGTGTGACGGTCCGGCCGCTCGCCCACCTGCTCGGCGAGGCGGAGTTCAACGAGGTCTTCCTCGACGACGTGTTCGTGCCCGACGACGCCGTCGTGGGCGAGGTGGACGGCGGCTGGACCGTCGCCATGGGCACCTTGTCGTTCGAGCGCGTCGCCATCGCCACCGGACGGGTGAACACCACCAAGGCGGTCGACGACCTCATCGCCGACATCCGCGGCATGACCGATCCGTCCGGCAACCCGGTCGGCGCCGACCCGCACGTCCGGCAGAAGGTGGCCGACCTGTGGGCGCGCGCCCTGGTGCACCGCACGATCAGCCAGCGGGTGATCGGCAACGCGTCCGGTCCGCCGGGTCCGGTGACCTCGATCGGCAAGCTGTACTTCTGCCCGCTGGTCGAGGACCTCGCCGACTTCCGCCTCTCGCTCGAACCGCTGGGCGGCCAGTTCGGGCTCGACGACGAGTCCCAGGACGCCGCCGGTTCGCGTCGCTGGCTGCGGCTCGCGAACCAGGCCCGCGGCACGGCGATCGCCGGTGGCTCCACGTTCATCCAGCGCAACATCGTCGCCGAACGCATTCTCGGCATGCCGAGGAGCTGACATGACCTACACCTGGCATCCGTCGCAGGAGCATCTGCAGACCTCCAACGTGGCCCGGCTGATGCGCACGCTCGGCGTCTCGACCGCGGACGAGCTGCGCGCGCGGTCGGTCGCGGACATCGGCGCCTTCTGGGACGTCGTTGTCCGGGATCTCGGCATCGGGTTCCGCACGCCGTACACCCAGGTGGTCGAGCTGAGCCGGGGTATCGAGTACCCGGAGTGGTTCGTGGACGGCACGATCAACATCGCCGACGCGGCCCTCGGGCGCTGGGCCGCCGCCACCCCGGACGCGACCGCGGTCGTGCACGAGACCGAGGACGGCACCGTGCGGCGGCTGACGTTCGCCGAGCTCGACGACCAGGTCGCGCGGGTGCGGGCCGGGCTGCGCGCCCACGGCGTCGGCAAGGGCGACGCGGTCGCGATCTACCTGCCGATGACGCCGGAGGCCGTCGTCGCGACGTACGCCGTGGCGAGCATCGGCGCGATGGTCGTGCCGCTGTTCTCCGGCTTCGCCCCGGCCGCGATCGCCGCACGCATCCAGGACGCCGACGCGAAGGCGGTCATCACCGCGGCCGGTACGACGCGCCGGCGTCGTACCGTTGCCATGAGGTCGCAGCTCGACGAGGCGCTGAAGAGCTGCCCCGGCGTGGAACACGTCGTCGTGGTCGGCGACGACTCCTGGACCGCCGTGCTGTCGGCGGACCCGGATCCGTTCGTCGAGCCCACGTCCGCGTCGGACGTGCTGCTGCTGGCGTACACCTCCGGGACGACCGGCCGGCCGAAGGGCGCGGTGCACACCCACGCCGGGTTCCTGGTCAAGGTGGCGAGCGAGGTGGCCTACGGCTTCGAGCTGGCGCCCGGCCGCACCTTCTGCTGGATCACCGACATGGGCTGGATCATGGGGCCGCTGTCGATCGTGGGCACCCACGCCTGCGGCGGCACGCTGCTGCTCTACGAGGGCTCCTCGGACGTGCCGGACACCAACCGGCTGTGGGACCTGGTCGAGCGGCACCGCGTCTCGACCCTCGGGGTGTCGCCCACGCTGATCCGTACCTTGCGTGCCTCGGGCAAACATCCCGCCGTCGACCTGTCGTCGGTCCGCGTCCTCGGCTCGACCGGCGAGCCGTGGGACCCGGAGTCGTACGAGTGGCTGGCCCGCGACGTCTTCGGCGGCCGGGTCCCGGTGATCAACTTCTCCGGCGGCACCGAGGTGGGCGGGTCGTTCCTGTGCCCCTATCCCGTCGAGGACATCCGCAGCTGCTCGCTCGGCGGGCCGGCGCTGGGCATGGACGTCGACGTGGTCGACGACGGCGGACGCCCGCTGCGTGGCAGCGTCGGTGAGCTGGTGTGCCGGCAGCCGTGGCCGTCGATGACCCGCGGGGTGTGGAAGGACGACGAGCGGTACCGCGAGGCCTACTGGTCGACGTACCCCGGTCTGTGGCGGCACGGCGACCACGCCCTCGTGGACGAGACCGGCTGGTACATCCTCGGACGCTCCGACGACGTGATGAACGTCGCCGGCAAGCGTGTCGCTCCCGCCGAGATCGAGTCGGTGCTCGCCGCCGATCCCGCCGTCGCGGAGTCCGCGGTGGTCGGCGTCCCCGACGCGACGAAGGGCGAGTCGGTGTGGGCGTTCTGGGTACGACGTCCCGCCGGCACCGCGACGGACGCGGACGACGAGGTCGTGTCGAAGCGGCTCACCGCGTCGGTGGCGGCCGAGGTGGGCAAGCCGTTCGCGCCCGCGCGAGTCGTCCGCGTCGAGCAGCTGCCCAAGACCCGGTCCGCCAAGATCCTGCGCCGGGCGGTGCGCGCGGCGGTGCTCGGCTCCGATCCCGGCGACCTGTCCGGTGCGGAGAACCCCGAGGCCGTCGACGAGATCCGCCTTCAGGTAAAGGGGTTGCGCTGATGCGGTGGCAGCTGTCCGAGGAGCAGGAGGCCTACCGCGACACCTTCGCCGGGTGGCTCGCCGACGTCGCCCCGAGCGACGTCGTACGCCGCTGGCTGGACGCCGGCGACGCGCGGCCGTTCGCGGAGCGTTTCGTCCGCGACGGCTGGCCTGGCGTCGGACTGCCCGAGTCGATCGGCGGTCAAGGCGGCGGGCTCGTCGAGCTGGCGCTCACGTCCGAGCTGCTCGCCACCGCGAGCGCTCCGTCGGCGAGCTGGCTCGCCACCGCGCTCGCCGTGCCCGCACTCGCCGCCGGCCCGGACGTCGCGGCGGCTCTGCGCGGGGAACCGGTGGCGCTGCTGTGTCCCGCCGATGTCGTCCCGGGGGATGGGCCGCGCCTCACGGTCGACGGGGAGGGCCGGCTGCACGGAACGGTCCGGCGGGTGCTCGCCGGAGACGTGGCGACCCGGTTCGTCGCGGTCGCCGGCGGGCCGGACGGGACGCCGTCGCTGCGTCTCGTGCCGGCTGGTGCCGGAGTGCGCGTGGTCGGCCGGCGGTTGCTCGACCGGAGCCGTTCGGTCGCGGACGTCGTCGTCGACGATGCCGTGTCCGAGCCGCTCGACGTGGACGCTCCGGCCTTCCTGGCCGGGTGCGCCGCGCGCGCTGCCGTGCTGGTGGCGGCGGACGCGCTCGGGGCGATGACGCGGATGCTCGACCTGACCGTTGCCTACAGCAAGCAGCGGCGGCAGTTCGGCGTACCGATCGGGTCGTTCCAGGCTGTCAAGCATGCCGCCGCGACGATCCTGGTGGAGGCCGAGGCGGCGCGGTCGGCGGTGTACTTCGCCGCCGCGTCGGTGGACGCCGGCGCCCCGCAGTCGGACCTGCACGCGGCCGCGGTCAAGGCGCAGGTCACCGCGGCCGGCAGCCGGGTGGCCGACAGCGCGCTCACCCTGCACGGGGCGATCGGCTACACGTGGGAGCACGACCTGCAGCTGTTCTACAAGCGGGCCAAGCTCGACGAGTACCTGTACGGCCGGCCGGCGACCTGGAACGAGCGCATCGCGGACGGGCTGGCCCTGGCATCGCTCTAGGATTTGGTCAGACCATTTGCTAAGATCATTCCACTGACGCGAGAAAGGGACGGTCGTGGACTTCGAGCTCACCGAGGACCAGGCGACGATCCGTCGTGCGGTCGCCGAGCTGGCCGGCAAGTTCGACGACCAGTACTGGATGGAGAGGGACGCCGCGCACGAGTTCCCGCACGCGTTCTACCGGGCGTTCGCGGACGGCGGCTGGCTCGGCATCACCACGCCGGAGGAGTACGGCGGGCACGGCTTCGGCATCACCGAGGCGGCGCTGCTGCTGGAGGAGGTGTCGGCGTCCGGTGCCGGCATGAACGGCGCGAGCTCGATGCACCTGTCGATCTTCGGCATGCACCCGGTGATCGTGCACGGCTCGGAGGAGCTGAAGCGGGAGAACCTGCCCCGGATCGTCACCGGTGACCTGCACGTGTGCTTCGGGGTGACCGAGCCCGGTGCGGGCCTGGACACCACCCGGATCACGACGTTCGCCCGGCGGGACGGGTCGGACTACGTGGTCAACGGCCGCAAGGTCTGGATCTCCAAGGCGATGGAGTCGGAGAAGATCCTGTTGCTCACCCGCACGACGAGGTTCGAGGATGTCACCAAGAAGACCGACGGCCTGACGCTGTTCCTCACCGACCTGGACCGCGACCGCGTCGACATCCGGCCGATCCCGAAGATGGGCCGCAACGCGGTCACGTCGAACGAGCTGTTCATCGACGACCTGCGGATCCCCGAGGAGCACCGGGTCGGCGAGGAGGGCCAGGGCTTCGAGTACATCCTCGACGGCCTCAACCCCGAACGGATGCTGGTCGCGGCGGAGGCCCTCGGCCTGGGCCGGGCCGCGCTGCGGCGGGCGGTGCGGTACGGCAACGAGCGGGTCGTGTTCGGCCGGCCGATCGGCATGAACCAGGGCCTGCAGTTCCCGCTCGCCGACTCCCTCGCCCGGCTCGACGCCGCCGAGCTCGCGCTGCGCAAGGCCACCTGGCTCTACGACAACGGCAGGCCGTGCGGCCGGGAGGCGAACACCGCGAAGTACCTGTGCGCGGACGCCGGCTTCGACGCCGCCGACCGGGCGCTGCAGGTGCACGGCGGGATGGGGTACGCCGAGGAGTACCACGTCGCGCGGTACTTTCGGGAGGCGCGGCTGCTGAAGATCGCCCCGCTCAGCCAGGAGATGGTGCTGAACTACCTCGGCTCGCACGTCCTCGGCCTGCCCAGGAGCTACTGATGTTCTCCCTCGCCGGGCGGTCAGCCCTCGTCACGGGTGCCGGCAACGGCATCGGAGCCGCGGTCGCCAGGGCCTTCGCGGCGGCCGGTGCGGCCGTCGTCGTGACCGACGTGGACAAGGACGCGGCGGCCGCCGTCGCCGACGCGATCGTCTCCGCCGGCGGCCGCGCGGAGTCCGCCGTGCTCGACGTACGCGACGCCGAGCAGGCCACCCGGGCCGCCGAGCAGGCCGCCGACCTGACCGGCGGGACCTTGCACATCGTGGTCAACAACGCGGGCGTGATCTCACCGGCGATGTTCCCGAAGATGACGGCGGACCAGTTCCAGCTCGTGCTCGGCGTCCACGTCGGGGGAACGTTCACCGTCAGCCAGGCCGCGCTGCCGTTCCTCGCCACGGACGGCACCGGCCGGATCATCAACGTCACCTCGGCCGCCGGTCTGGTCGGCACCGTCGGCCAGGTCAACTACGGCGCCGCCAAGGCCGGTGTCGTCGGCCTCACCAAGTCGCTGGCCAAAGAGCTCGCGAAGCGGCGGATCACCGTCAACGCCGTCGCGCCGCTGGCCGCCACGGCGATGACCGACAACATCCGCGGCAACGAGAAGCTGGCCGAGCTGACACTCGCGCGGATCCCGCTGGGGCGGTGGGCCGAGCCCGACGAGGTTGCGGCCACCTTCGTCTTCTTCGCCTCCGACGCCGCGTCGTACATCACCGGCCAGGTCCTGCCTGTCGACGGAGGGACGGTCATCTGATGGCACGCATGACGGGCCGCGAGGCGCTGATCGTCGAGGCGCTGCGGACCCCGATCGGGAAGTCGCACCCCGATCGGGGCTGGTACCGCGACACGCATCCCAACGAGCTGCTCGGCGCCGTCTACGCCGCACTGCTCGATCGCACCGGACTGGCTCCGGAAGCGGTCGAGGACATCGTGGTCGGCTGCACGGCGCCCTTCGGCGAGCAGTCGCGCAACGTCGCGCGGAACGCCTGGCTGCAGGCCGGCTACCCGCCCGAGGTCCCGGCCACGGTGCTCGACCGGCGCTGCGGCTCGGCCCAGACCGCCGTCGAGATGGCCGCGGCGCTGGTCGCCTCGGGGACGCACGACGTGGTGCTGGCCGGCGGTGTCGAGCACATGGGCCACGTGCCGATGACCTCGCCGGCGAAGATCTCCGAGCTGTACGGCGATCCGTGGCCGCCGGCGCTGCGGGAGCGGTACGACTTCGTCCCGCAGGGGGAGAGCGCCGAGCTGATCGCCGAGCGGTGGGACATCAGCCGTCCGGAGCTCGACGAGTTCGCCGTACGGTCGCACCGGCTCGCGGCGGAGGCTGTCGTGAGCGGCAGGTTCGCGCGGGAGATGATCCCGCTCGAGCTCGACGGGGAGGTGCGCACGAGCGACCAGGCGATCCGCCC
>DASXRB010000148.1:0-1712 GCA_036506875.1 Kribbellaceae bacterium
GCCGCAAAGGACACTCTCGGGTGCATCGGGCGCGCGGGCGGGCGTACAGTGCCTGGCTGGGGGTCACGCCGTCGAGCACAAGGCAGGAAAATGGGACTCTTCTCCCGTCTGAAGGCGAAGCCGGGTGCGGCCGAGCAGGTCGCTGCGGAACACGCCGTCATCGCCCGCTACCAACTCCCGCCCGGCCCGACCGGCACGGCAACCGACGGACAGAGCCTGTTCAGGCTGGAAGAACGCCTGATCGAGGCCATCCGCGACGCCCGCGCCGGCGAGCTGGACGACTTCCAGTTCGGATCGGGTGAGGTCACCCTCTTCGCCTACGGACCGGACGCCGACCGGCTCTTCGCAGCCATGGAACCGGTGCTCCGCGACTTCCCGCCCCGCCCGGCACAGGCGCTGCTGCGCTACGGCGGCCTGCACGACGTCGACGTGCCCGAGGTCGTCGTCCACCTCTGATCCACCGCGACGCCCGACCTCAGCCGGCGGCGCAGGCCCTTGCGGCGCGCTGGGCCGGTTACCGCGTCTGATCGAGGATCACCGTCACCGTTTGGGGTCCGACCCGGTGGGCGGGGTGCGTGGGGCCGCGCCCAGCCCGCCGTCCGGGCCCGCGCCGGGGTTCGGCGCCGCCGTGGGGCACTGGTCGCCGACGCCGTAGGCGTGCAGGACTCGCCCGACCCAGGTGAACGCGTTCGGCAGCGCCCGGCGCCAGACGCCGAAGTTGTGGCCACCCCGCTCCAGGAAGACGATCGTGACCGCGTCCGGCGCCTTGACCCGCGGCACGAACTCCCGCTGTTCGCGCGAGGCGACCGGGTCGCCACGGGAGACGAACAGGTAGAAGCTGAGCGGACACGTCCGCGGCTGGGTGATCGTGTGCACCGGTGTGTTGGCCCGGTGCGCCGCCCGGTCGCCGCGGAAGAGGTCACCGGTCGTGCTGTCGATGTACGGCCGGTAGTTGCCGGAGAGGTTCAGCGCGGCCGCGAAGACGTCCGGGTGCCGCAGCGCGAGGTTGGTCGCGCAGAACCCCCCGGTGGAGTAGCCCATCGCGGCCCAGCCGGAGCGGTGCTGGCTCACCCGCAGCTCCTGCTTGATGACCTCGGGCACGTCCTGGGACAGGTACGTGTCGGACCGGTCGCCGCCGACCGCGTCGATGCACTCGCTGTCCTTCGGGCGGTGCGGGTTCTTCTCCGGGACGACCGCGACGGTGGCCTGCATCTTTCCGGACGCGATGAGCTCGTCGAGCACGCGGTCGGCGCCGAGCTTCCGCTGGAACGTGTCGACGCTGCCGAGGAAGCCGTTGAAGAACATGACGACCGGGAAGATCCGGTCGGACTGCTCGGGGTCGAAGTAGGCGGCCGGGAAGTAGATCCGCGCGGGCAGGCGGTACCCCGTGCGCGCACCGGCGATCGTCACCGAGGCCATCACGCCGCGGCCAGGCTTGACGGCCTTCCGCGCGGCGGCCACCGCGGCCGTCAGCTGCTGCCCCGGCGCCGAACCGGACGTACCGGCGTGCACCGGACCGGTCGTGCTGAGCCGCGCGTTCGTGGCCCCGGAGAAGTCGGACCAGCTGGTGAAGAACCCCTGCGAGCTGTTGACGATCGTGAGCGCGGTCAGCACCACGAGCACCTGGCTGGTGAACAGCGCGGCCACCCGGCGGGCACGCTTCCACCGGGCGCGGTCCCAGGTGAACACGGTCGTCACGACCGCGCCGAGGG
>DASXRB010000149.1:0-3482 GCA_036506875.1 Kribbellaceae bacterium
ACGCCAGCGCGCCCATGGTCAGGTCGGACAGCCCCTGCGCCGAGGTCCGGATATCGGCCGGCACCGACTCCGACAGCAGCGCGGAACCCGAGACCAGGCACGCGGACCAGCCGAGCCCGAGCAGTACCAGCGCGACCGCCGTGACACCGTGCGCGTGGTCCGGCGCGAGGGCCGCGATCGCCATCGCCGCGGCCAGGATCACCAGCCCGAGCCCGATGGTGCGGATCCGGCCGGCCCGGTCCGCGAGCCAGCCCATCACCGGGGACAGCGCGTACATCCCGGCGACGTGGCCGCTGATCACGAACCCCACGATCGTCAGGGTCGCGCCGTGGTGCCGCAGGTGCACCGCGGTCATCGACATCACACCGACCATGACCGCGTGCGCGGCCGCGATCGACGTCAGCCCGAGCCGGGCACGCGGGATCGCGAACACCACCCGGAACGTCGACGCGAGCGGCTGCCGCTCGGGCGGCCCGGCGGTGACCGGCCGGGACCGCTGCAGCCGCCGCAGGCCGAACCACACCACCGGCAATGCCAGACCGAACGCCGCGACCGAGAACAGGTATGGACCGGCGAGCGCGGCGATGCCCAGCGTCGTACCCACTGAGCCACCGGCTCCGGACAGGTTCGGGCCGAGCACGACGCCGATCGTCGTCGCCCATACCACCACGGACAGCGCCCGGGCGAGATGCGCGGGCTCGGCCGCGTCGGTGGCGGCGTACCGCGCCTGCAGGTTGGCCGCCGAACCGGCGCCGAACAGGCAGCCCGCCACCAGCAGCAGCACCAGCGAGCCGACCTGTGCGGCGAGGATGCTCAGCACCGCACCGGACAGAGCGATCACGTACCCGGCCGACAGCGAGACCCGCCGGCCGCGGGCCCGCGCCACCCGCGCCAGCGGCACCGCGAGCAGCGCCGCGCCGAGCGTCATCGCGGTCGAGGCCAGGCCGGCCATCGACGTGGACCCGGAGATGCTCTCGGCCAGCAGCCCGGCGACGGCGATCCCGCTGGCGACGGCGATGCCGCCGAGGATGTTGCTGACGACGAGCACGTTCAGGGTGCGGCGCTGGAGCTGGCGGCGTTCGTCGGCGTCGGCGCGCGGGGTCGTGGTGGCGGTCACGAGCCAACTGTGCCATCCGTCAGCGATTCACGAACGCGCCGGTAGCCGGCCCCGCCGGATAGGGTCGCTGCGCAGTGCCCGTCACGTCCCCTGGAGCGCCGTACCGATGCCCGAGCAGATCGTGATCGTCCCCGCCCCGCGCGAGCTGTCCCGCACCGGCGGGCACTGGCCGTCCGCGGATCCGGTCGCTGAGGCCGAGCGCGCCGTGGCCGCCGACCTGCCGGCCGGCGAGTACCGGATCGAGGTCATGACGGGCGGCGCCCGGCTGACCGCCGGCTCCGACGAGGCGCTGCGGCACGCGGAGCAGACGTTCCGCCAGCTCGCCGGCTCGGCCGGTGCCGACGGCGTGCCGTGCGTGCGGATCGCGGACGCGCCGCGGTACGCCTGGCGCGGCGTGATGCTCGACGTCGCCCGGCACTTCATGCCGAAGGAGTTCGTGCTGCGGCTGATCGACGCGCTCGAGCTGCACCGGATGAACGTGCTGCACCTGCACCTCACCGACGACCAGGGCTGGCGCGTCCAGATCGACGCCTACCCGAAGTTGACCGAGGTCGGCGCCTGGCGCCCACGCTCGATGGCCGGGCGGATGACGCAAGCGCAACAGCTTGGACAGGAATCGTTCCGTTACGACGACCTGCCTCACGGTGGCTTCTACACCAAGGACGACCTGCGCGAGATCGTCGCGTACGCCGCGGAGCGCGGTGTCACCGTCGTCCCCGAGATCGACCTGCCCGGGCACATGCAGGCCGCGGTGGCGGCGTACCCGGAGCTCGGCAACCACCCGGACCGGCGGATCGGGGTCCGCGAGGAGTGGGGGATCAGCGACGACGTGCTGAACACCGAGCCGGCGACGATCGAGTTCATCCGCACCGTGTTGCGCGAGGTGCTGGACCTCTTCCCGGGGCGGTACGTGCACCTCGGCGGCGACGAGTGCCCGACCGTGCAGTGGGAGTCGTCGCCGCGGGTCCGCGAGCTGATGGTTGCCGAGGGCATCGACAGCGTGCACCACGTGCAGGGCTGGTTGACCGGCCAGGTCGCGACCGTGCTCGACGAGCGGGACCGGCGGCTGGTCGGCTGGGACGAGATCCAGTACGCCGCGCCGCCGGCGGACACCGTCATCATGGCCTGGCGCAGCAGCGACGAAGGCGTGCGAGCGGTCAAGGCCGGCCACGAGGTGGTGATGGCGCCGGCCACGCACACGTACTTCGACCACTACCAGGCCGACCCGGCCTCCGAGCCGCTGGCGATCGGCGGGCTCACCACCTTGGAGAAGGTGTACGAGTTCGACGTCGTACCCGAAGGTCTCACCGAGGACGAGCAGGCGCGGATCATCGGCACCCAGTGCCAGCTGTGGACCGAGTACCTGGCCGGCCCGAAGGAGGCCGGCTACATGCTGTTCCCGCGGCTGTGCGCGTTCGCGGAGCGCGCGTGGGGATCACCCAAGACGTCGTACGACGAGTTCCTGGCGCGGCTGGAACCGCACCTGGCGCGGATCGAGGCGCTCGGCCTGAACTACCGCCGGCTGGGCTAGCGTCCCGCGATCGCGAGCGGGAACCAGCGGTTGCCGATGACGACGATCCGGCCCTTGCCCTGCGGCGGGATGTAGGCGACGACCTCGTTGCGTTCCTGCCGGACCACGTACGACGTGATCGTGGACGGGATGCCGAAGCCCTTGTGCAGGTCGCCATACTGGGAGGTCTGCCAGGTCATCTCGGTGCTGGTGCCGGTGCGCTTGTAGGTGTGCCGGAAGTCGATCCCGAACCAGACCAGCGCGCCACCGGACGTGGTGCGCACGGCGTACACCGGCGTGCGCGCGGCGACCGCCTTGCTGGTGCCGGACCAGCCGTTGCCGGTGAACGCGCGCCGGTTGTCGGCCAGCGACTGCCGTGACGAGGTGAGGAACCGGCCGCCCCCGACCCGGCTCGCGAACACGCTCTTGCCGCCGCGGGTGACGACGTCGGCGAGCACGGCGGCGACCTTGCCGGGTGGCGCGACGAGGTGTGTGTCGCCCGGCGCCACCAGGCTCGGGTAGTCGGCCACGTCGACGCCCGGGCCCAGCGGCCCGGTGGCGACCCGCGAGTACGGCGCGTAGGCGACCCGCCAGGGCGCGCCCGACTTGTCCTGGACGAACACCAGCAGGTCCCGGGTGGCCGGCGCGGCACCCCTGTCGGTGGCCGCGGCGAAGAACCAGTGCGGGTAGCCGGTGAATGTCGGCGCGGCGCCGATCGCGTCGGTGTACCGCACCTTCCAGTAGTGCAGCTTGTTGCGCTTGAAGACCAGGTACTGCGAGCCGTTCACGGTCAGCGCGGACCCGGTCTGCACCTTCGCGGCCAGGGCGGGGTCGAGCTCGGCGTTGGCCTTGACG
>DASXRB010000150.1:0-2995 GCA_036506875.1 Kribbellaceae bacterium
GTCCAGCCCGGCACCGGCCAGGCCGTCCAGGTACGTCTGCTCCGCGGTGGTCAGCTCGCGAGCCTGGTTGAAGGCCGGCGCCATCGCTTCGATCTTCGGCAGGACCAGTTCCAGCGCGTCCCGCACGGTGTCGTTGCCCAGGTCGGCCAGGTCGCCGCGGCAGCCGACCACCAGGGCGGCCACGTCGACCGCGAGGAACGGCAGGAACCGCCAGTAGTCGGTCCGCTCGGTGGGGTCGAACACGTACTCGTACCACCGGCGGGCGTCCTCGAACCGCTGGGCGTCGTTCAGCGCCTGCGCGATCAGCAGCGGCGCATGGAAGAAGATCTCCCAGTAGTAGCTGCCGTTGGAGCTGGTGAAGTCCAGATGCGAGCTGGTCGGCGCGCCGGCCGTCATCACCCGGGGCAGGACCTGGATGGTGGTGGCGTCCGACCGGCTGCCACTGAACGCCGGCAGCTCGTCGGTCTCCTGGGTCTGCGGGGTGAGCAGCGCGTCCACCCCGCCGACCAGCAGCCGGCGATTCAGCTCGTACGCCGTGCTCGAGGTCAGCCGGATGATCTCGTGGGGCAGCGCGGCGAGCTCGTACGGCCGCGGGATGGTCCCCGAGTTCGGGTAGGCGGCGTACTGGTTACCGACGAAGAAGAACAGCGTGTCGTCGGTGTCCAGGATCCCGGTCAGCCGATCCGGGACGCCGGCCGGGAGCGCCCGCCAGTTGCCCCAGATCACCGCGTACGACAGCGGTGCGTCCAGTTCGGCGCCGTCCGGGAGCGGGGCGTACAGCGGTCCGCTGATGACGTACCGCTGACCCTCCCGGCGGAAGACCCCGTCCACCGGCCGGGCCAGCTTCTTCGGGTAGCCGGCGTCGACGACCGCGGGGATCGCGCTGCCGGTCAGCGTGTACCGGTAGAACTCGCCGGCGGAGGTGAGGTAGAGCTTGTCGCCGTCGACGTAGGCCGCGTCCACCCGCCCCGTGCGGGTGATGGCGGTCGGGATCATGCCCAGGCCGGTGATCGGCCGCCACTGCGCCGCCACGCCGTCAACGAGCACGGCGTACGTCTTGGTGACGTTGTCGAACCGGATCACGCCGCGCGGGTACGGTGCGGACGGCCCGTTCGGCGGGGTCTCGGGCAGGCCGTCCTTGTTCCCGGCGAGCGTACGCAGCGCGTCCTTGTCCTTGTTGTTCTTGTCCTTCGGGTCGGGGGCCTCCGGCGTCACCGGGAGGTACTTGTCCCCGAAGATCAGGTACGCGGTGTTGCCGGCGTAGGTGGCGGTGTCCAGCGTGAGGTCGGGCGGTACCGGCCACACGTCGCTCAGTTGCCGCACCTTGCCCAGCGCGGCCGAGGTCACCACCCCATTCTGGGATCGGGAGTAGAAGTATTCGGTTCTGTCGGTTCCGGTGAACGCGGCGTCGATCTTCGGCCAGCTCGGCAGGTTCTCGGTGTTGGTGTCGATCCGCATCGGGTAGCCGGCGTCGAGCCGGCCCAGGCCGCCCGCCGGGTAGCGGTAGTACTCCGCGCCGGAGAAGAGATAGATGTGATCCGCGCGTGCCAGCACGGCGTCCACCACGCCGGTCTGGTTCAGGTTGGTGCCGATGATCCCCCACCGGTCGGCGGTGGTCTGGTTGAGGCGGCCGGCGCTCGGCTTGTCCGGCGGCGTCATGATGAACCGCTGGATCGTGTCCTCGAAGAAGTACATGGTGCCGTCGGGCAGCTCGAACGCGGCGTCGACGCGGTCCCAGGTGGTCGGCAGCCGGTCGCTGTTGCCGCGCAGCGGCTGCGAGGGTTCCGGGTCGGTGGCGGCGGTGATCGGCCGGCAGAGGAAGCTGCCGCCCTTGTGGTCGACGCTGACCCACGGGCCGTCCTGCGAGTCGGCGGGCGCGTTGAACCGCACCACCTGCGCCGGGTCGATCGGGCTGGTGTCCGGCTCGGCGAAGATCCGGCTTAGGTCGGACGACCTGGGCGGCGGTACCATCCCCGCGGCACGCAGCCCGTACAGCTCCGGGGTCAGCGAGAAGCCGGAGCCGGCCCGCACCGGGCCGGCCGGCAAGGTGACCGTGTAGGTGGCGGAGACCACGATCGAGTCGTGGTTGCCGGGCGGGCCGCCGGGCACGGTCCGGGACGCCTGTATGTAGAGGCTGACGTCGGAGATCGGGCCGGGCTGGGCTCGGTCCACCGCGAGGACCTGGGCCGGCACCCACTCCTGGTTGAGGTTGCAGAAGGAGTAGAAGATCCGGACCCGGTAGGTCGGCGGTGGCGCGGTCACGTTCTGGGTGTTGCCGGTCTGGGTCGCCACGATGGTGGTCTTCGCCGGGTCGTCCGGTACGACGGTCTCGACCACCGGCCAGAAGACGAAGACCCGGCCGAACGCGTGCACCGGGTCGACCCGCTCGGCGTCGATCTGCACGTCCACCTTGAGCCACGGATCCCAGGAGGCGGAGAGCTTCTCGCCGTCGCGGAATTCGGCGCTGCGGTAGTAGTAGCGCCGCGGCTCGGTGCGGGTGCGGCCGAACATCACCAGGCGGCGGGTGTTCGCCGGGACGTCGTCCGGGGTGTAGACGTAGCCGCCGGCGATCGCCAGCCGGGAGACCTCGGTGTACTCGTCCAGGTAGCGCTTGTACGCCTTCCGTACGGCGTCGTCGGTGATCTCGCCCTGCAGCAGGTCGTTCTGCAGCGTGTCGAACGCCGGTGTCTTGTGGATGCGCAGTTCGGGGCGGACGTAGTTCTCCGGGTAGAGGAAGACCTTCCGGTTGGCCTCCCAGATCCGGTAGTTGCGCATCCAGGTCCACCAGTGCTTCAGCCGTTGCCGTACCTCGTCCGGGTCGGCCCCGGCGGGCAGCGTGACCGCCTCCAGGTCGAGCAGGTAGCGGTGCAGGAACAGCTGGGTGGCCGCGATCGCCTCGCGGACCCGGGAGGTGGTGCCGACGCTGCCCATGTCGACGTCGATGAGCAGCCGCTCGAACAGGTCGCGGGAGGTGCTGAACTCGGGGTGCAGGTCG
>DASXRB010000151.1:0-1632 GCA_036506875.1 Kribbellaceae bacterium
CGGGAACATCGGCCCCAACACCAGTCAGATCACACCACTGTCTGGATCCCTCGCTCCCGGCCAGTACCTCCTGGTCCAGGAGGCCCAGGGCGCCGGCGGGACCACGCCACTGCCCACACCTGATGTCACCGACGCGACGCCGATCGCGATGAGCGCGACTAGCGGCAAGGTCGCGCTGGTGAACGGCACCGCAGGTGTCAACTGCGGCTCGAGCACCACGCCCTGCTCAGCTGCCGCGCTGGCCTTGATCGTCGACCTGGTCGGCTACGACGGGGCGAACCTCTACGAAGGGACGCCAACTCCGTCGCTGTCGAACACCACAGCGGCTCTGCGCATCAACGGCGGCTGCACCGACACCGACAACAACGGCGCCGACTTCCTCGTCGGCGGCCCAGCCCCCCGCAACGCGAGCTCACCGCTCAACTTCTGCCCAACCGACCAGCCGCCCCAGATCACGTCACGCTCGCCTGCCAGCGGCGCGGCCGACGTACCCGTGGATGCCGACGTTGACATCGGCTTCAGCGAACCCGTGGACGTATCCGGCGCGTGGTTCGCGATCTCGTGCGCGAGCAGCGGCAACCACACCGCAGCCGCGAGCGGCGGCCCGGTCGCATTCAGCCTGGATCCGAACACCAACTTCGCGTCCGGGGAGACGTGCACGGTCACAGTCTTCGCCGCCAATGTTTCCGACCAGGACTCAGACGACCCGCCCGACCACCCGACAGCCGACGACGCCTGGAGCTTCACGACGATCGCGCTGTCGGCCGCGATTCACGACCTCCAGGGCTCGGCACACGTCTCGCCGTTCAACGGCCAGAACGTCTCCAACGTGAACGGCATCGTCAGCGCGAAGCGCTCGAACGGGTTCTACATGCAGGATCCCATCCCCGACGGGAGCGACTCGACATCGGAGGGGATCTTCGTGTTCACCTCCTCATCGCCGAGCTCGGTCAGCCTCGGCGACGCGGTGCGAGTGAGCGGCCACGTCCAGGAGTTCCGCCCGGGTGGGTCCGCGAGCACCAACCTTTCGACAACCGAGATCGGGTCGCCGGCGACGACCGTTCTCTCCCACGGCAACCCGCTCCCCGTCCCGACCGTCCTCGGCACGGGCGGCCGCATACCTCCGGACCAGGTCATCGAGGACGACGCCACCGGCGACGTCGAGACCAGCGGCCTCTTCGATCCTGATCAGGACGGGCTCGACTTCTACGAGAGCGTGGAGGGCATGCGCGTCCAGTTGAACGACGCGGTCGCGGTCGGGCCGACCAACTCGTTCGGGGAGACGCCTGTGGTGGGCGACGGGGGCGCGCATGCCGGCATCCGCACCGCGCGCGGTGGGTTGCTGCTGCGGCCGGCCGACGCCAACCCCGAACGACTGGTCGCCGACGACGCGATCATCGCCATGCCAAATCTGAACGTCGGCGACGGGTACAGCGCCGCCCTGATCGGGGTAATGGACTACAGCTTCGGGAACTTCTTCCTCGAGGTCACCGAACCCGTCTCACGCGTCGACAACCACCTATCGCGTGAGGTCACGGCGGCGGTCGGTTCCGACGAACTCGCCGTCGCTACGTTCAACTTCG
The DNA here is from genome assembly GCA_036506875.1 of Kribbellaceae bacterium. Classification (GTDB taxonomy): domain Bacteria; phylum Actinomycetota; class Actinomycetes; order Propionibacteriales; family Kribbellaceae; genus DASRHY01. Next base: position 1,584 of record DASXRB010000151.1, read on the forward strand.
AGAACCTCGCCGCCACCGACCCGCAGTCGAAATTCGACTCGCTTGCCTC
>DASXRB010000152.1:0-3630 GCA_036506875.1 Kribbellaceae bacterium
CCTTGTGACCCGGCGTGTCGTCGTTCGTCGGGCCTTCCTGACCAGCGCAGGCCCTGGCGACAGCGCGCCGCCGGCTGCGTTCGGAATGCAGCCGGCGGCGCTGGCTGGCTTGTCCTCCGGATCACTCGCGCGGATCCGGACGCCAGTGGTCACAAGGGCCCGATCAACGGCGACACGCCGTGTCACAAGGGCCCGATGAGCGGACTAGTAGACGCTGACGCCGTAGACGGAGAGGGCTTCCTTGACGGGCTGGAAGTAGGTCGTGCCGCCGAAGGTGCAGTTGCCGTTGCCGCCGGAGGTCAGGCCGAGCGCCCGGGTGCCGTCGAACAGCGAGCCACCGGAGTCGCCGCCCTCGGCGCAGACGTTGGTCTTGATCAGGCCGTAGACCGTGCCCTCGGCGTAGTTCACGGTGGCGTTCAGACCCGTGACCGAGCCGCTGTGCACGCCGGTGGTGCTGCCGCTGCGCTTGACCGCCTCACCGACGAACGCGTCCGCGGCGGACGTGATGTCCTGGCTCGTGCCGTTGTACAGGTTGACCGAGCCGGGGTGGCTGATCGAGGTGTTCGTGTAGCGGATGATCGCGTAGTCGTTGCCGGGGAAGCTCGACCCGGACCGGCTGCCGAGGACCGTCGTGTGCGCCGAGTCGGCGTACCAGGTCGAGGCGAGGTTGCCGCAGTGGCCGGCGGTCAGGAAGTAGTACGTGCCGGCGCTGTTGCGGACGTTGAACCCGAGCGAGCAGCGGTAGCCGCCGCCGTAGATCGCGTCACCGCCGCGGATCCGCTTGCTGAGTACGCCCCCGATCGACTCCAGCGTGACCGCGTCGCCGAACAGGGAGGTGACGGCGGTGAGGGCGGTCCATTTCGCGCCGGTGACGGTGCTGTCGTAGGACACGACGACGCGGCCGGTGGCGGCGTCGGTGACCCAGGCGGTGCCGGGGATGCGGGCGTCACGCTGCAGGGCGGCGGTGACGGTCACGGCGTCGGCGCGGGCCGGGGTGGCGGTCGCGGTGGTGGCCGCTGACAGGGCGGTCGCAGCCAGGCCGGCTGCGGCCAGGATGGCGACGGCAGGGCGGATGAAGGGATTGCGCATCGGGGCCTCCAAGTGGGACGGGACGCACCCGGACTGGTGCGTCGCTTTCGGGCCGATGCGCGGACCCTTACCCCGTCACATGCGATACGTATCGGTATCACTCCGAAGAGCGACGATGACAAGGGTTTACCTTCAAACCGGCGACTCCGGTGAGTACCCGTCAACTGCGCAGCGAGTGCAGCAGCACCGAGCCGAGCTCGGCGTAGGCGTCGGCGTCGTTCAGGCCGGTCCGCCGGGCGATGTCGCCGCGCTGGATCGCCTGCATCGTGACCGCGACCATCTCGGCGGCGAACCCGACGTGCACGTCGCGGAACGCCTTGCTGGTGATCCCGTCGTCGATCAGCGCCCGGATCCGGTCCGCGGCGATCCGGGTGTTGCGCTCGTAGACCGACCGCGCCGGCGCGAACTGCGCCACATCGTCGAGGAACACCCGGCTGGCCGGCCGGAGCTGGTGCGCGACCTCGTCCAGGTACGCCGCGATCCGCCGCTCGTGGTCGGTCTCCCGTGCGACCGCGGACTCCACGGCCGCGGTGGCGTTCTTGAAGAAGTGCTTCACCACCTGGACCGCGAGCTGCTCCTTGCTCGGCGCGAGCGCGTAGAGGGTGGTCTTGCTGCAGCGCAGCTCGGCGGCGAGATCATCGAGGGTGTAGCGACTGAACCCCTCCGCGAGGAACAGCGACAGCAGCCGGTCGAGAAGCTCGGCCTGCCGTCGGGTTCGACGTCCCGGTGTCACTGCCGCTGTCATGGACGAATAGCATAGAACGATACTGTGGTATGGCCGTCAGTATCGCTTGGAGTATCATCTGGGCAGGTGGGAAAGGAGCCCCGATGAAGGTCGACCGGATGCTTCCGAGCCAGGAGGCCTATGACCTCCTAGCGCTGGTCAGGGAGCTGTGCGAGCACGAGCTGGCGCCGCGCGCGGCGCATGCCGAGGAGACCGGGACGTTCCCGCGGGAGGCGTTCCGCACGCTCGGGAAGGCGGGCCTGCTGGGCCTGCCGTACGACGAGGAGTACGGCGGCGGAGGCCAGCCGTACGAGGTGTACCTGCAGATGGTCGAGGAGATCGCCGCGGCCTGGATGAGCGTCGGTGTCGGCGTCTCGGTGCACACCATGACGTCGTACTCCGTGGCCACGTTCGGCGACGACGCGCAGCGCGAGCGGCTGCTGCCCGAGATGCTCGGTGGCGAGCTGCTCGGCGCCTACTGCCTGAGCGAGGCGCAGGCCGGCTCCGACATCAGCGCGATGACCACCAAAGCGGTTGCTGACGGCGACGAGTACATCCTGAACGGCACCAAGGCCTGGATCACGCACGGCTCGCACGCCGACTTCTACACCGTGTTCGCGCGGACCTCCCCGGATCCCAAGCGCGGGATCTCGACCTTCCACGTCCCCGCGGACAGCGCCGGCCTGTCGTTCGGCGCACCGGAGAAGAAGATGGGCCTGACCGGCTCGACCACCACGACCGTCAACTTCGACGGCGTGCGGATCCCGGCCGCGAACCGGATCGGCGCCGAGGGCGAGGGCATGCGGACCGCGCTGTCCGCTCTGGACTCCGGCCGGCTCGGTATCGCCGCGTGCGCGACCGGCCTGGCGCAGGCCGCGCTCGCGGAGGCCGCGTCGTACGCGAAGGAGCGCACGCAGTTCGGCCGGCAGATCGCCGACTTCCAGGGGCTGCGGTTCCTGCTGGCCGACATGGCCGCCGCGGTCGAGTCCGCGCGCGCGACCTATCTGTCCGCGGCCCGGCGCCGCGACGCGGGCCGGCCGTTCACCCGGGAGGCCGCGATCGCCAAGCTGGTCTGCACCGACGCCGCGATGAAGGTGACCACGGACGCCGTCCAGGTGCTCGGCGGTTACGGTTACACCCGCGACTTCCCGGCCGAGCGGTACATGCGTGAGGCCAAGGTGACCCAGATCTTCGAGGGCACCAACCAGATCCAGCGGCTCGTCATCGGCCGCGAACTTCTCAGGAGCGCATAGAACATGAAGCTGGATGCACAGGCCGTCGCCCTCGTCACCGGCGGTGGCTCAGGTCTCGGCGAGGCGACCGTACGGCGTATCGCCGCGACCGGCGCCGGCGTGGTGATCTGCGACCTGGAATCGTCGCGCGGCAAGGCGATCGCGGACGAGCTCGGCGACCGGGTCGTGTTCGTCCCGACCGACGTCACCGACGAGGCCGCGGTTGCCGCGGCCCTCGACGCGGCCGCCGGCCTGGGCACGCTCCGGCTGGTCGTCACGTGCGCCGGCATCGCCACCCCGGGACGGGTCGTCGGCCGCAAGGGGCCGTTGCCGCTGGCAACGTTCCGCCAGGTGGTCGAGGTCAACCTGATCGGCACCTTCAACGTGCTCCGGCTCGCCGCCGAGCGGATGGCCGCGTCGGAGGCTCTCGAGGACGGTGACCGCGGCGTCGTGGTGATGACCGCCTCGATCGCCGCGTACGACGGCCAGATTGGCCAGGCGGCGTACTCGTCCAGCAAGGGCGGCATCGTCGGACTCACCCTGACCGCGGCCAGGGACCTCGCGGACAAGGGCATCCGGGTCGTC
>DASXRB010000153.1:0-1829 GCA_036506875.1 Kribbellaceae bacterium
GCCCATAACCCTCGAGCCTCGCAGCAAGCGCCGACGAGCCGAGGTTGTTGAACCCCATCCGGTTGATCACGGCCTCATGCTCGACCAACCGGAAGAGCCGGGGCTGCGGATTCCCCGGCTGCGCATGCGCTGTCACGGTCCCGACCTCGACAAACCCGAACCCGAGCGCCCGCCAGGCCGGCAGGGCGACCCCGTTCTTGTCCATCCCCGCCGCCAACCCAACAGGGCCCGGAAAGCGGACGCCGAAGACCGTCCGCTCCAGACCCGCGCCGAACGCACGAGACAAGGCCGCGGCCGCTCCGGGGACGCGGTTCAGCAATCGCAGCCCGCGCAGGGTCTGCTCGTGCGCGACCTCCGCGTCCCCTTTGCCCAGCCGGAACAGCACCGGCCGGACCACCCGGCCGTACATGTCAGTGCTCACCACGGATCCGCGGCACCCAGTCCTGCAGAGACCGTACGCCGATGTCCCCGGCCCGCTGAGCTTCAATCCCCTGTACAGCGGCCGCCAGCCCCTGCACCGTCGTGATGCAAGGAATGTTGCGCGCGACCGCGGCACTGCGGATCTCGTACCCGTCCAGTCGCGGCGACCCGCCCTTTGTGATCCCGATCGGGGTGTTGACGATCAGGTTCAGCTCACCGTCCTGGACCATCTGCACGATCGTCGGCTCGCCGTTCGGGCCCGGACCCTGGCTGCTCTTGCGGACGGTGACCGCCTCGACGCCGTTGCGCCGCAGGACGTCCGCCGTACCTTCGGTCGCGTAGATCTGGAAGCCCAGATCCGCCAGCCGCTTCACCGGGAAGATCATGTGCCGCTTGTCCCGGTTCGCCACCGACACGAACACCTTGCCGGACCCGGGCAGCGGCTGCGAGGCACCCGCCTGCGACTTGGCGAACGCCGTACCGAAGGTGTCGTCCATGCCCATCACCTCGCCGGTCGACCGCATCTCCGGCCCGAGCACGGTGTCGACCGACCTGCCGTCGACGGTCCGGAACCGGTTGAACGGCATCACGGCTTCCTTCACCGCGATCGGCGTCGAGGCCGGCAGCGTCCCGCCGTCACCAGTTGCCGGCAGCAACCCCTCGGCCCGCAACTCGGAAATGGAAGAACCGAGCATCACCCGGGCAGCCGCCTTCGCCAGCGGCGTCGCGGTCGCCTTCGACACGAACGGCACCGTCCGCGACGCGCGCGGGTTCGCCTCGAGCACGTAGAGCACGTCCCCGGCGAGCGCGTACTGCACGTTCAGCAGACCCCGTACGCCGACCCCGCGCGCGATCGCCTCGGTCGACCGCCGGATCTTCTCGATGTCCGCGTTCCCGAGCGTTATCGGCGGCAGCGCGCACGACGAGTCACCGGAGTGCACCCCGGCCTCCTCGATGTGCTCCATCACGCCGCCAAGGAACAGTTCGTCGCCGTCGAACAGCCCGTCCACGTCGATCTCGACCGCGTCGTCCAGGAACCGGTCGATCAGCACCGGGTGCTCCCACGACCCCTGCCCGGCGCTCAGCCGGTCCAGCGCCGCCGTGAGCTCCGCCTCGCTGTAGACGATCTCCATCCCGCGACCACCCAGCACGTACGACGGCCGCACGAGCACCGGGTAGCCGATCTCGGTGGCGATCAACTGCGCCTCGTCGAACGACATCGCCGTACCGTGCTTCGGCGCCGGCAGCGACGCAGCCGCGAGTACCTTCCCGAAGGCCCCGCGCTCCTCCGCGAGGTGGATCGCTGCCGGAGACGTTCCCACGATCGGTACGCCGGCATCCGCGAGCCGCTGCGCCAGACCCAGCGGCGTCTGGCCGCCGAGCTGCACGATCACGCCGGCAACCGGTCC
>DASXRB010000154.1:0-5439 GCA_036506875.1 Kribbellaceae bacterium
GGTCACAAGGGCCCGATGAGCGAAAGAAGGAGAGGGGTCAGGAGGCGGTGGCGGCGCGGAGTTTCAGGTCGACGACGGTGGGGGCGTCTTCGGTGGTGTAGCGGTCGGCGGCCTGCATGACGGCTTCGACCTCGGCCTCGATCTGGTCGACGCGGCGGTGGACGGAGTCGATGAACTCGGCGTTCTCGACGACCCGGGCGTTGGTGATGCGGCTGTACTCCTGGGCGACCCGGGCGCGTTCCTCGCCGTGGGCGGAGCGCTCGAGCATCAGCTGGTGCTGGACCAGGAGCATGGTGACCAGACCACCGAGAAAAGTGCCGACGGCGATGCCGCGCAGGGTCCAGGGGCTATGCGCGAAGAAGGCGAAGCCGACGCAGACCGCGATGACGACCGACAGCGCATATGCAACGGCCAGGGTCGTTGCCCTGGCCCGTCGACGACTACCCCTGTGCCCCATGGGGCTAGACCTTACGTTGTGTCGTCATGGTTTCTCGGCACGCGACACGCACGCTCGAGCAGCAATCCCGCCACGACAACGAGCAGCGCCACCACCGCTGATAACCCGGCGATGATGGTCCTGTTGCGAGGACCTGATGCCTCGAGTGCGTCTATGAAGCGTAACCCGAACCCTGCGTACACACCCGTGCACAACGCGCCGACGAACGCACTCGCCTTCGCGATCATCAGCAGGAAGACGGCACGCTGCGGGTCGACCCGCTCGCGTCGTACCTGGATGCGCTGGTTGGTGTTGCGCGCGGCAACGAACAGCAGACCGGCCAGGAACGCCCAGGCCACCGGGGTCAGCCAGGACACCGTCGGCGCGACGCCGCCACCGTTCTCGATCACGGTGACGACGGTCCAGCCGAGGGCCGCGCCGAGCACGGCCAGCGCGACCAGCAGCCGGCGCGAGGTCGGCCGGACCCGTCCCGGCGGCGGACCGGGCGGCCCGCCCTCGGGCTCGCGCGGACCGCCTCCCGCACTCGGCCCGGTCGCCACTACTGCAGCTCGATGGCGACGTCGTCGAGCCGCTTCACCCCGCCCGTCCCGACGGCGGCGAGCAGCTCGTCGACCCGGCCGCGGCCCGGCAGCTCGGCGTCCGGCTCGATGTCCAGCCACGGCGCCAGCACGAAGGCCCGCTCGTGCGCACGCGGGTGCGGCACGGTCAGGTTCTCGGTCTCGACGGACTTGGTGCCGTACGTGATCAGGTCGACGTCCAGCGTCCGCGGCGCGCCCGGCTCGGCGCGCTCCCGGCCGAAGGCCTGCTCGACCGCCTGGCAGCGCTCCAGCAGCGTGTCGACCGACAGCGTGGTGTCCGCGAGCAGCACGATGTTCAGGAACTCGTCGGACCCCTCGGGCGCGTCGACCGGCGCCGTCGCGTACACCGGCGAGACGCTGACCACCTTCACGTCCGGCGTGTCCTGGAGCGCGTCGACCGCGCCCTGCAGGTTCTGCTCGCGGTCACCGAGGTTGCTCCCGAGCGAGAGGATGATCTGCCGGATCGGCTTCAGGCCGCCGCTCAGCGTGTCGGCGTCGATGACGTGGGGACTTGGGGTCTCAGTCACGGGATTCTCCGGATTCGGCGTCTCGGGAGTGGCGGCGTCGGTGGACGGTCAGGACAACATCGTCGAACGGCACGGTGATCGGTGCCGAGGGTTTGTGCACTGTCACCGCGACACCCCCGACCCGCCGGTCGGCGAGGCAGCGAGCCGCGATGCGTTCCGCAAGTGTTTCGATGAGGTCGACCGGGTCGGACTCGATCTCGGTATGGACCTGCTCCGCAATCCTGCCGTAGTCGACGGTGTCCGCCAACCGGTCCGACGTGGCGGCCGCGCGGGTGTCGACCTGCAGCCGGACGTCGACGACGAACTCCTGGCCCTCGGCGCGCTCGTGCTCGAACACGCCGTGCCGCCCGAAACCACGGATCCCGCGGATCTCGATCACGTCGGCAGCGTCGTGAAATGGCAGCACCGCACCACTCACCCTGCCTCCTCGGTCCGACCCCCTGCCGACAGTACCGGTGACGCATGGTGGATCCACAGTCTCCAGCCCGTGGATGTGTGCCGGAACACGTTCGTGGCCAGCGCCTTGCCGCCCGCGAACCCCTCCTCCGGCGCGCCCTCGCCCGACGACAGCACGTTCTCGGTGCAGGTGACGTAGGCGACGTCGCCGTCGACGCGCACCTCGACGTCGGTCAGGAAGAACTGGATGTACGGCGTGTTGGCGAACACCATCGCCCAGGCCCGCATCAGCTCGGCGTACCCGTTGATCGCCACGTTGCCCGGGTGGATGCACACCGGGTCCGGCTGCGGCAGCCAGATCGCGGCCATCAGATCCAGGTCGCCGGCCTCGAACGCGTTGTAGAAAGCCTGGTTCGCGTTCAGCACCGCGGCCTCGGCACGATCGTTCGCCGCGCGCTCAGTCATCGCTCGCCCACCGTCGTACGACGCGGACCGCGTCCGCGCTCGGCGCGACCGCGTGCGCCCGGACGCACCACACGCCGGCGGCGGCCGCGAGCACCGTCACCGCCGAGCTCGCATCGTCGCGCCGTGAGGTCGGCCGGGGTTCGCCGCTGACCGGGTCGGCCAGCAGCCTGCCGAGGAACGCCTTGCGCGACGCCCCGATCAGCAGCGGCAGCCCGAGGGTGTGGAACTCGTCGAGCCGGCGCAGGATCTCCCAGTTGTGCTCGGCGGTCTTGGCGAACCCGAGTCCCGGGTCGAGCGCCACCCGGGCCAGGTCCACCCCGGCCGCCTTCAGCGCCTCGACCCGCTCCGCCAGCTCACGGATCACATCGGCCACCACATCGTCGTACGACGCTCTGCTCTGCATGTCCACCGAGTGCCCGCGCCAGTGCATACAGATGTACGGCGGCCGGCGCGCGGCGACCAGCGCGAGCATCTCGGGGTCGCCGAGGCCACCGGACACGTCGTTCACCGCCGTGGCGCCGGCATCGAGGGCCCGGGCGGCGACATCGGCGCGCATGGTGTCGATGGACACCACCGCGCCTTCGGCGGCGAGGGCCTCGACGACCGGGAGTACCCGGCGCAGCTCCTCCTCCGGCACCGGTCGCTCGGCACCGGGACGGGTCGACTCGCCGCCGACGTCGAGGATGTCCGCGCCGGCGGCCAGCAGCTCGCGGCCGTGCGCGATCGCCGCGGCCGGCTCGAACCACTGACCTCCGTCGGAGAAGGAGTCCGGCGTCACGTTGACGACGCCCATCACCAGGCAGCGGTCGGCGGACGGCAGACCGTCGACACGGGCCGCGGGTTGAGTCGGTGGGGCGGATCGCACGCGACCACCGTAGTGGTCCAGGGCGACCCGCCCCACCTTGGCACTGGGCCCCATCCGCCACCGGCTCTCCAGCCGGCGGCTGCTACCCCAGCACCAATGAGACGCCGCTGGCGGGCGGCGCCTCGGAAATCGGTGACGAGAACGGGCCGTACGGCGACTCACACGCGGCTCGCGGGGAGGGGACGGCAGTGACTGCCTGGGTGCTGGTGGTCATGCGTTCCTCCTCACGAGAGCACTGATCGAGCGCCGATTACGGAACGTTTTCACTTGAGCACGGAATGCCTTCAACCCGGTTCACGAATCATGCTGCCGATGCCCCGAACTTTCAAGCCCTGAAGGCTTTCCGGCCCGGATCGGCCAGAAAGTCACCGGCCGCGCCGAAATCCTCACCCTCCGGCGCCATGCCCAAACAAGCTACCGGCGAGTTCAGCCGACGATGAGGCTCATCGCCTCGGCGCGGGTGGCCGGGTCGCGCAGCTGGCCGCGGACAGCGGACGTGATCGTCTTGGCGCCGGGCTTGCGGACGCCGCGCATCGTCATGCACAGGTGCTCGCACTCGATCACCACGATCACGCCGCGCGGCTGGAGCAGGTCGACCACCGAGTCGGCGACCTGGGTGGTCAGCCGCTCCTGGACCTGCGGGCGCTTGGCGAACACGTCGACCAGCCGGGCCAGCTTCGACAGCCCGGTGATCCGCCCGTCCTCGCTCGGGACGTAGCCCACGTGCGCCACCCCGGTGAACGGGACCAGGTGGTGCTCACACAGGGACCACACCTCGATGTCCTTGACCAGGATCATCTCGTCGTGGCCGAGGTCGAACGTGGTGCGCATGACCTCTTCGGGGGTGTGCCACAGCCCGGCCGTCATCTCGGCGTACGCCCGGGCCACCCGCGCCGGCGTGTCCTGTAGGCCCTCGCGCTCGGGGTCCTCCCCGATCGCGATCAGCAGCTCGCGGACGGCCGCCTCCGCGCGCTTGTGGTCGAACTTCTGGGTCGCCACCTGGTGCGGTCAGCCCTCGACCGGCGGCGTCGGCACCCCGCCGTACGACGGTCCGTGCGCGGCCTCGTCCGGGCCGACGACACCACCGGGGATCACGTCGGACAGCGAGCCGTTCTGGCCGCCGCGGTTCGGCACCGGCATCACCGGCGGCAGCTCGGACGGCACCCGGCTCGGCGAACCGGTCCAGGCCGGCCGCGGCGGCCGCTTGCGCACCGGCTCGAACACCTGGGCCACCTGGGCCTTGTCCAGCGTCTCGCGCTCCAGCAGCTCCTCGACCAGGTTGTCGAGCACCGCGCGGTTCTCGACCAGGATGTCGAAGGCCTCCTGGTGCGCGTTCACGATCAGCTTGCCGACCTCCTCGTCGACCGCGGCGGCGATCTCCTCGGAGTAGTTGCGCTGCGAGCCCAGGTCGCGGCCCAGGAACGGCTCGGAGCTGTCCTCGCCGAACTTGATCGCGCCCAGCCGCTCGGTCATGCCGTACTGCGTGACCATCGCCCGGGCCAGCGCCGTGGCCTTCTCGATGTCGTTCGACGCGCCGGTGGTCGGGTCGTGGAAGACCATCTCCTCCGCCGCCCGGCCGCCCAGCATGTAGGCCAGCTTGTCGAGCATCTCCGACCGGGTGGTCGAGTACTTGTCCTCGTCCGGCAGCACCATCGTGTAGCCCAGCGCCCGGCCGCGCGGCAGGATCGTGACCTTGTGCACCGGGTCGGAGTGCGGCAGCGCGGCGGCGACCAGGGCGTGCCCGCCCTCGTGGTACGCCGTGAGCACCTTCTCCTTGTCCGTCATCAGCCGGGTGCGGCGCTGCGGGCCCGCGATCACCCGGTCGATGGCCTCGTCCAGCGCGAGGTTGTCGATCTGGTTGCGGTTCGAGCGCGCGGTGAGCAGCGCGGCCTCGTTCAGCACGTTGGCCAGGTCGGCGCCGGTCATGCCCGGCGTCCGGCGGGCCACCGCGGTCAGGTCCACGTCCGTCGCCATCGGCTTGCCGCGCGAGTGCACCCTCAGGATCTGCTCGCGGCCCGGCAGGTCCGGCGCGTCGATCGCGATCTGCCGGTCGAACCGGCCCGGCCGCAGCAGCGCCGGGTCGAGCACGTCCGGCCGGTTGGTGGCGGCGATCAGGATCACGCCGCCGCGCACGTCGAAGCCGTCCATCTC
>DASXRB010000155.1:0-5143 GCA_036506875.1 Kribbellaceae bacterium
ACCAGCTTGCCGTTCTGGTCCAGCACCTGCAGGCCCAGCGCCTCGGCGTACTTCTTCCCGAGCTGGAAGATGTGCCCCATCTCGATACCCCGCGCGCTCGACAGCGGGCCGGAGCCGTCCGGCGCCGGGTCACCGTCGCGCACCTCGGCGGCCTGGATCGTGCCGTCCGCGGTGAAGTCGCGGCCGTGCACCAGGTGCAGCACGTGGAAGCCGGTCTTGTCGGCTCCGGTCACCCACTCCGACCCGACCGCGATCCGCGGGTCGAGCAGGTAGCGGATGCCCGACGTGCCCTTCTCCCCCAGCACGCCCGGGCCGATGTAGCCCTTGGCCAGTGTGGGGTGCTTGGCGAAGTCGATGTCGGCGAACGGCAGCACCTCGGCCGGCGCGACCTGTGCCTCCAGCCGCTTCTCGTCGATCTCCCGGTCGCCCGGTACGCCGATGGCCAGCGGCTCGACCTTGCCGTCCGGGTGGACCAGGGTGACGAGCAGGTTCTTCAGCGTGTCGGCGGCGGTCCACTCGCGGCCGTCGGCGCGCGGGTGCTTCGCGTTCAGGCAGTCGACGAGCGTCGCGATCGTCGGCGTGTCCGGGGTGTCGACGACCTCCTTGGCCGGCACCGCGTCGTACGGCACCGGCTCGGCCTGCGGCACGTCGACCGCCTCGACATTCGCGGCGTACCCGCCCGGCGAGCGCACGAAGGTGTCCTCGCCGTTCTCCGCGATCGCCAGGAACTCCTCCGACGCCGAGCCGCCCATCGCGCCGGACATCGCCTTCACGATCACGTACTCGAAGCCGAGCCGGTCGAAGATCTTGATGTACGCCTGCCGGTGCAGGTCGTACGACCTCTGCAGGCCCTCGTCGTCGACGTCGAACGAGTACGAGTCCTTCATCACGAACTCGCGCCCGCGCAGCACGCCCGCGCGCGGCCGCGCCTCGTCGCGGTACTTGTTCTGGATCTGGTACAGCGACAGCGGCAGGTCCTTGTACGACGAGTACAGGTCCTTGACGACGAGCGCGAACATCTCCTCGTGTGTCGGGCCGAGCAGGTAGTCGGCACCCTTGCGGTCCTGCAGCCGGAAGATGTTCGGGCCGTACTCGGTCCAGCGGTTCGTGGCCTCGTAGGGCTCGCGCGGGAGGAGTGCCGGGAACAGCAGCTCCTGCGCGCCGATCGCGTCCATCTCCTCGCGGATGATGTTCTCGATGTTGCGCAGCACCTTCAGGCCGAGCGGCAGCCAGGTGTAGATACCCGGGGCGGTGCGGCGGATGTACCCGGCGCGCACCAGCAGCTTGTGGCTCGGGACCTCCGCGTCCGCCGGGTCCTCGCGAAGGGTGCGGAGGAACAACGACGACATGCGCAGAATCACTGGGGTCTCCTTGAGAGAGTGCTGACCGGTCGAGCGTACCGGCGCGACAGGCTCCGGCTCAGCCGAGTTTCCGGAGGTACGTACAGTACTGCGGCCGCCGCTACCTGCCTTCGCGGGCGGCCTTGAGGGCCGTGCGGATCAGCGGTAGCTGGAGCGGCAGCCGGCCGAAGCCCGCCGCCTTCGCGGCCTTCGAGCCCCTGTTGTTCAGGTCCAGCGCCAGCTGCACGTTCGCCGGGAAGATCGCCGCAAGCAGGGCCGCGCTGGCCAGGCCGGCCGGGCGGCGGGTCCGGGGGTGCAGCAGCCCGGCCGCGCAGACCAGCTCGGCGGCACCGGACAGGTAGACGAGCTCCTTCTTGCGCGGCAGCGGCTTCGGCACGATCCGCTCGTACGGTCGCGGCATCGCGAAGTGCAGCACCCCCGAGACCGCGAACAGCCCCGCCAGTGCCTTCGTGCTCCTGCTTGCTGTGCCCATGGTGGGCCAGCCTAGAAGAGGATGGTCGCGAACGTGTCGATGGTGCGGAACCCGACCCGCTGGTACGCAGCCCGCGCCGCCGCGTTGAAGGAGTTCACGTACAGCGTCACCACCGGCGCGATCTCCAGCGCCAGGTCGACGACGGTGGCCATCGCCGGCCCCGCGATGCCCTTGCCACGCCGCGACGGGTCCACCCACACGCCCTGGATCTGACACGCCCTGGTGCCGACCGCGCCGACCTCGGCCTTGAAGACCACCTGGCCGTCGTCGATCCACGCGAACGCCCGCCCGGTCCGGATCAGCTCGGCCACCCGCGACCGGTAGAACGTGCCGTCCGGCCCGGTCTGCGGCGGCACCCCGACCTCCTCGGTGTACATCGCGACACACGCCGGGTAGAGGATGTCCAGCTCCACCGGTTCGACCCGTCGTACCCGCGGATCGGGAGCGATCGCCGGCGGCGAGCTGATCACCATGAACGGCTGGTCCGGCCGCACCTCCCGGGCCGGCCCCCAGCGCGGCTCGAGCCCCTCCCACAGCACCCGTACGGCGCGGGCCGGGCCGACGATCTGGAAACAGCTCCGGCCGCGCCGCAGCGCGTACGACGTGAACGCGCGCAGGGCCGGGTCGTCCGCCTCGACCGGTACCAGGTTGCCGCCGGCGTGGCACAGCGACCGTACGACGCCGCCCTCGACGTATCCCCAGACCTCGGCACCGCGCCGCGGGTCGAGCCCGGACGCCTGCACGAGGCTGTCCACGAAGACGTTGACGACCGGGTCGCGCGCGATGACCGCCCGGGCCGCCGCCAGATCACGAGGACCGAGAACCCGAACGCCCACACGCAGAACCTAGCGCGTCACGCGTGCCGCGGCCCGCGCGCGGTAGCCGGCGACCTTGCTGAGGTTGCCGCAGCGCTCCATCGAGCACCAGCGCCGGTTCCCCGGTCGCGAGGTATCGGCGAACATCAGGTAGCACCGGCGGCCCTGGCACTGCCGCAGCCGCGCGATCCGGTCGGTGCCCAGCAGGTCGATCGCGTCCCGGGCGGCCGCGGCGAGCACCTGCGTCCCGGTCACCGGGGTCACCCAGGCCTGCCGGCCGGTCGCCGGGTCCAGCCGGGTCCGCGGCGGCGCGCCGGCCGCGTCGTTGACCACGGCGAGGTCGCGAGGGTCCGCCGCCTCGCCGTGCGCGAGCGCCGGTGCGATCCGCCACAGCGCGTCCCGGAACGCCTTGGTCCGCGCCAGGTCCCGCCCGCCGACCCGCAGGTCGGTCTCGGCGAGCGGGTTGTCCAGCGCGAGCCCCGACCCGGTCAGCCAGGTGACCAGGTCGGCCGGGCGGTGCAGGATCTCGTACTTCTGCCACGGCCCGGGCCCGCCGGTCGTCAGCAGCTCCAGGCTGAAGGCACCGGCGTCGAACCTGTAGTGGCCACCCGTCGGAGAGGTCAGCACCCTTGTCGCTGCGCGCACGTAACCATTATGGTCAGTGTCGAACACCTGATTAACCGGTTACACGGGACGAAGGGGGCGACAGTGGGCACGACCGAGCAACTGATCGAGCTCGAGGAGCGGATGTGGCGGGCCAACCGCGAGGGCGACGACTCCTTCTACGCGGACATGCTGCGCGACGACGCGCTGGTGGTGTCGCGGTACGGCGTGATGAGCAAGGAGCAGATCGTCCCGGGCATCCAGGCCAACCGGAACCCGTACCTGTCCAGCGAGCTGTCCGGTTTCCGGGTCGTCGAGCTGGACGAGCACAGCGCGCTGGTCACGTACAAGGCCGACGTGATCGCCGAGGCCGGCACGTTCTCCGTCTACGCGACGAGTGTCTACGTCCGCGACGGCGACAGCTGGCGCAGCGCCTTCCACCAGCAGAGCGCGATCTGACACGCCCACCGGCAGTCGGCGAGGTGCGCAGCTGTACGACGGCCGCCGGCTGGGCGCGTCAGCCGACCGGTAGCGCCTCCAGCGCCGCGTCGAGGTCGCGGAGCAGGGCCGCCTTCGGCCGGGCGCCGACCATCGACAGCACCGGCTCGCCGCCGGCGAACATGATCATCGTCGGCAGGCCCATCACCCGGTAGCGGGCCGGCACCTGCGGGTTCTCGTCGTAGTTCAGCTTGACGATCCGCAGCCTGTCCGCGCGTTCCACAGCGATCTGTTCGAGCACCTTCGCGACCTGGTGGCACGGACCGCACCAGGCCGCCCAGAACTCGACCAGCACCGGCCCGTCAGCCGCCAGCACGGCGTGCTCGAAGGTCTGGTCGTCCACAGCTCGGATCATCATCGGTCTCCTCGGTAGCTCTCGGCATCGGCGAGGAGTCCGGCCAGCCGGCCGCGCAGCTCGGTGAGCTCGGTGATCCGCTCGTCGAGCTCCGCGATCCGGCTGCGGTAGGCCATCAGGGACGCCGGGCAGACGTCGGCCCGCTCGTTGCCGGCCCGCAGGCACTCGACGAACGGGTACGTCTGCTCGGCGGTGAGCCCCAGCGACAGCAGCGCCTTGACCTCGCGCACCACGGCCACGTCCTGTTCGGTGTAGGTGCGGTACCCGTTCGCCGCGCGGCCCGGTCGGACCAGCCCGCGCGCCTCGTAGTACCGCACCGCCCGCACGGTCACCCCAGCCCGCTCGGCCAGGTCGCTGATGTGCATGCCGCCTCCTCGTGCCCCGACGCTAAACCTTGACCCCGACGTCAAGGTCAAGCCCGGAGAGCGGCCAGCCATTCCCCGAGCGCGGCGGCGCTCCGGTCCACCAGCGCCGGCCAGTCGAGTGCGGAGGAGTCCGCGTTGTCGGACACGTGCTTGACCAGCCGCACCGGTATGCCGAACCGCCGGCACGCGTACGCCACGGCGTATCCCTCCATGTCGACCAGGTGCGCCCGCTGCGCCAGCCGCTCCCGCACCGCCGGGTCGGTCACGAACACGTCCCCGGACGCGAGCACGGTCTCGTCGCCACCCTCGACCGGCAGCGTCTCCTCCGGGTCCAGCCCGATCGACCGCAACGCGTCCGCGTTCACGTCGTGGTTCAGCACCGTGCCCGGCGTGAACAGCCCGCTCAGCCCGTCCCGCAACGCGCCGGCCGTCCCGATGTTGACCACCACCAGCTCGGTCAGGTCGCGCGTCGCCAGTGCCGCGGCGGTCGCCACCGCGGCGGCAGTCTTGCCGACCCCGGTGACGACGACCTCCAGGCCGTCGGGGACGTACGCCGCCTCGGCCCGGGTGGCACTCACGATCAGGTGCTCCGTCACCTGCGGAATCGTAGTCGCGCGGTCATTTCACCGTGAGCGGCCAGAGACGCTCTCCCGGCAGGTCGGATCCGGTCGCCG
>DASXRB010000156.1:0-4633 GCA_036506875.1 Kribbellaceae bacterium
TCCCCGCGTCAGGTGATGTGGAGGTAATACCAGGTCAGGAACCCGACGAGCGCCAGCAGCACCGCGACGATCGCGATCACCGCGAGCACGATCGAGCTCTGGTTGCCCTCCGGGTCCGGCAGGTCGAACGGCGTCGGGCCCCACGGCCCGCCGCTGTCGACGCGGTCCACGGCCTCGGGCGGCGGTTTCGCGACCACCGAGGGCGGCCGGCTGTCCCGCTTCGGCAGGGTCAGCAGCCGCTTCCTCGGCAGCCGCCGGTCCGGGCGTTCGGTCTCCTTGCGCTCTTCCACGTCCACCAGGGTTACACGTAGTACGACTCGGTCTTGATCTCGAGCTCCAGGTCGCCGTACCCGCTCGATCCCATCCGGGAGTCCAGGTCGACCCGCCAGCCGTTCACGTAGCTGCTGTGCGACGTGCCGTCGAGGTGCGCCTTCACCCACGCCTGCAGCGCGGGCACGTCGTCGCCCTTGAGGATCCCGAACAGGTCCCCGGTCGCCGAGGTGAACTGCGTCGTGACCGCTTTGCCGTCACCCGACACGTCGACGATCACCGAGCGCAGCCCGCTGTCGGACGAGCCGATCACGTGGATGTACGCCGACGCCTGGCCGCTGCCGTAGCCGCCCTTCTTGCAGTACGACGGGCACTGGTACCCCTTGGCCTTGAGCGAGGCCTTCGCCGCGGTCTCGTTGTTGTCGAACTGCTTGCGCGGCACGTCCAGCGCCTCGACCCCGGTCTTGCCGCCGGTCAGCATGATCGAGTCGCCGTCGTTGCTGAGCCGCAGCTCGCCCCAGTCGAGCTTCACCTCGCTGCTCTTGTCACCGCTGTTCACCGCCGCCTGCACCTTGGCGACCTCGGTGCCGAACGCCTGGCCGCCGAGCGCGGCCAGCCCGGCGTCGAACGTCTTGCGCGCGGTGTTGTTGTTCTCGCTGTCGTACGCGCGCACCTGCATGCCGATCACGGTGCCGTCCGGCGAGAACTGGAAGATCGCCTCGGCGTCGGTGGCGCCGTTGTTCTTGAAGCAACCCCGGTGGCCGCCCTGCGGGGTGTTGAACAGGTCTGTGCACTCGAAGCCCGCCGCCGCGAGCCCGTCGGTCGCGGCCTTCGCCTGCCCGGACGCGTTGCCGGCACCGGTCGGGTTCGCGGTCGGCCGGCCGGTGGGCCGGTTTGTGGGCTGGTCGGTGCCCTGGCTGGTGGGCTGGCCGGTCGGCTGCGGGTCGGCGTTGTCGTCGCCGCCGCCGAGCGCCTTGACGCCGATGATCACCAGCAGCACGAGGACGAGTACGGCGGCCACACCGCCGCCGATGAACAGCAGCAGCTTCTTGTTGCCGCCGTCACCGCCGCCCGGCGGCTGCCACTGCTGTTGCTGCCAGCCGCCCGGCTGCTCCCAGGGCTGCTGCTGGTACTCGCCCTGAGCCGGCAGCTGCGCGGTCTGCCCCCAGCCGCCGTGCACCTGCTGCCGGACCGGCTGCTGCCAGCCACCTGGTGCCTGCTGCTGGCCGGGCTGCTGCCAGCCACCGTGCTGCTGGACCGGCTGCTGCTGGGCAGGCTGCTGACCGTACTGCTGCGCCGGTGCCTGCCCGCCGTGCTGCGGCGCGCCGCCCTGGCCGGGCTGCTGCCAGCTGCCCTGGTACTGCTGGGCGCCGGGCTGCTGCCACGCGTGCTGGTCCGGCTGCTGCCCGCCGCGCCGCCACGCGTCCTGTCCGGCCTGCTGGCCGGGGTGCTGCCACGCGTCCTGGTTGGACTGCGCGCTCGGCTGCCGCTGCGAACCGCCCCGGCCCGGCTGCTGCCAGGCCTGCCGGTTCGGCCCGGCCGACTGGTCGCCACCGGGCACGTCCGGACCACTCTGGTCGGACCCCCGTGGCCCCTGTGGCGGCGTGGTCATACGGCACTCCTTCACGGCGAGACGTCAACGGCACAAACTAACAGCCCGCACGGCCGTCGTACGGCCGTCCGCCGTCAGGCGTCCCCACGCGTCGCGAGCGGTGCCGCGGCGTCCGGACCGTCCTTCAGCAGGACCTCGAAACCGTGCGCGTCCAGGATCGGCACGCCGAGGGTCACCGCCTTGTCGTACTTCGATCCGGGCGACTCCCCGACCACCACGAACGACGTCTTCTTCGACACCGATCCGGACACCTTGCCGCCGCGCGCCTGGATCGCGGCCGTCGCCTCGTCACGGCTGTAGCCCTCGATCGTCCCAGTGACCACGAATGACAGTCCCGTCAGCGTCTGCGGCGCCTCCGGCTCGGTGCGCTCCTGCCGCATCTCGACCCCGGCGGCGCGCCACTTGGCGACGATCTCGCGGTGCCAGTCGACGCTGAACCAGTCCACGATCGACGCCGCGATCGTCGGCCCGACGCCCTCCACCGCGGCCAGCTCCTCCGAGGAGGCGGCCTCGATACCGGCCAGGTCGTCGTACGCGTTCGCCAGCGCCTGCGCGGCCGTCGGCCCGACGTGCCGGATCGACAGCGCGACCAGCACGCGAGCGAGCGGCTTGGACCTGGCCTGCTCGAGGTTGGCCAGCAGCCGGCTCGCGTTCGCCTTCAGGCCCCCGGCCTTGGTGGTGAAGAACGGGCTGCGGGTCAGGTCGTCGGCGGTCAGCCCGAACAGGTCGCCCTCGTCGGTGATCAGGCCGTCGTCGATCAGCGCGTTCGCCGCCTGGAACCCGAGCACCTCGATGTCGAACGCCGACCGGCCGGCCAGGTGGAACAGCCGCTCCCGCAGCTGCGCCGGACAGGACCGCGCGTTCGGGCAGCGGATGTCGGCGTCGCCCTCCTTCTCCGGCCGCAGCTCGGTCCCGCACGCCGGGCACTTCGCCGGCATCTCGAACGCCCGCTCGGTCCCGTCGCGCAGGTCCACGACCGGCCCGAGGATCTCCGGGATCACGTCACCGGCCTTGCGCAGCACGACCGTGTCGCCGATCAGCACACCCTTGCGGACCACCTCCTGCGCGTTGTGCAGGGTGGCGAACTCGACCGTGGAGCCGGCCACGCGGACCGGCTCCATCACGCCGTACGGCGTCACCCGGCCGGTGCGGCCGACGTTGACGCGGATGTCCAGGAGCTTGGTGTTGACCTCCTCCGGCGGGTACTTGTAGGCGATCGCCCAGCGCGGCGCCCGCGACGTCGACCCGAGCACCCGCTGCACCGCGACGTCGTCGACCTTGACCACGACACCGTCGATCTCGTGCAGCACCGAGTGCCGGTGCTCGCCGTAGTACGCGATGTACCCGTCCACCTCGTCCAGCGTCGCGACCCGCTTGGCCAGGTCGCTGACCGGCAGGCCCCACTCCTTCAGCTGTTCGTACGCCGCGGACAGCCGGGTTACGCGGTAGCCGTCCGACTTGCCGACGCCGTGCACGACGAACCGCAGCGGCCGCTGGGCCGAGACCCGCGGGTCCTTCTGCCGCAGCGAGCCGGCGGCGGCGTTGCGCGGGTTCGAGAACGGCGCCTTGCCGGCTTCGACCAGCTGCGCGTTCAGCTCGGTGAAGTCCTCGACCGCGAAGAACACCTCACCGCGCACCTCGAGGAACGACGGCACGCCGTCGCCGGCGAGCTCGGTCGGCACGTTGCCGATGGTGCGCACGTTCGGCGTCACGTCCTCGCCGGTCCGGCCGTCACCGCGGGTCGCGCCACTGGTCAGCCGGCCGTTCTCGTACACCAGGTTGAGCGCCAGCCCGTCCACCTTCAGCTCGCACAGGAACCCGGACTCGGTGAGCTGCTGCTGGGTCGCCTCCCGCTCCAGCCGCTTCGCCCAGGCCGCCATCTCCTCGGCGGAGAACGCGTTGTCGAGGCTCTCCATCCGCGACGGGTGCTCGACCGGCGTGAACAGCGTGGAGATCGCGCTGCCGACCTTCTGGGTCGGCGAGTCCGGCGTCCGCAGCTCCGGGAACTGCTGCTCCAGCGCCTCCAGCTCGTGCATCATCGCGTCGAAGTCGGCGTCGGAGATGGTCGCCTGCGCCATGTAGTACCGCCAGCGGTGCTCCTCCACCTCCTGGCTCAACGCCGCGTGCCGCTCCCGCGCCTCAGGCGTCGCCGCCGCCTGCTCCACCGTCGTCTCCGGCACCTCCGAGCTAGTCATGCCCCAAAACCTACCCCGCCCCTCCGACACCGTCCTTTGCGTTCATCGGGCCCTTGTAACCCGGCGTGTCGCCGTTCATCGGGCCGTTCTGACAGTCGCGTCGATCAAGCAATTCCGTGTTCAGCGGGTCGCGAACCTGTTCGTCCGGCCGAGAACCTGTTCAGCGCCTCTCCCATGGCCGCATCAGCCTCGTGCCGCACATGTCACAAAGGCCCGACGAACGACGACACGCCGGGTCGCAAGGGCCCGATGAATGGAATGGACGGTCAGGCGGCGGCTTGCTCGGCGACGACGTCGGCGACCCTGCGGCAGAGGGTGAGGGTGGCGCGGGCGCCGGCGGGGGTGGAGCCGGACAGACCGCAGGTGGGGGTGATGACGACGCTGGCGAGCTGCTTGGCGGGCAGGCCGAGCTCGAGCCAGCGCTTGGTCAGGACGGGCGCCACCTGGTCGGGGCGGAGCAACGGGCCGAGCGTGGGTACGACGCCGGCATACAGCGTGGCGCCGCCTTCGACGGCCGTCGCGACGTCGTCCCAGGTGGCGTGGTCGACGAGCGACA
>DASXRB010000157.1:0-2750 GCA_036506875.1 Kribbellaceae bacterium
AGGGCTTGGCCTTGACGCCGGCGAGGACGGCGCGATGCTGTCTGCGCATGCCGCACGAGGAGTGCTTGCGGTCTTGCGATGCGTCTGCCTGGACACCGGAGCTGCGTCACCGAACTTCTGACTCAGGACACTAGGCCGTCCGCGACCTCCGCACCGGTACGGAACTCGGGATCGGCGACGCGCGTCGTCCACACCCCGGGCGGGGACTGGCGGACCGGGAACCGCGTAGATTGGCTGCGCGTCACCAGACGCGTCAGGTGAGGGTCGCGAGGGGGCTGTTCGCGGCTCCGTCCACGGTTTGAGTACGAGGGGAAGTACGACGATGACCGAAGCGAACCCGGGTCAGCCGGCACCGCTGCAGCCGCCGGTAGCGACCGAACCGGTGCTGACGCTGACCGCTCCCGAGCCGGTCCAGGCGGTGGCCACCACGGCCGCCCCGGCGATGGCGCCCGCCGTGGACGCGGTCGCGCTGCCGGGGCTGGACGCGAAGGTCGACACGTTCATGACCTCGCTGCTGGCCACCGCGCCGCGCTCGCCGGAGTTCGCCGCCAAGGCGACCGACGTGCGCAGCATGGGTGACGAGGACATCCGCCGGGCCGCGGAGACCTCGAACCGGCTGCTCAAGTCGCCGGTCCGTGCCCTGCAGGAGGGCGGGCTGTCCGAGGGCAGCAAGGTCGGCGGCACGCTGCTGGAGCTGCGCCGGACGGTCGAGGACCTGGACCCCAAGGAGGCGACCGGGGTCAAGAAGCTGTTCGGGATGATCCCGTTCGGCGACAGGCTGCAGGACTACTTCGCGAAGTACCAGTCGGCGCAGAGCCACCTGGACGCGATCCTGCACGCGCTGCGCAACGGGCAGGACGAGCTCGGCAAGGACAACTCCGCGCTGAACCTGGAGAAGCAGCAGCTGTGGGAGGCGATGACCCGCCTCAACCAGTACGTCTACGTCGCGGAGCGGCTCGACGCCCGGCTGTCGGCCGCCGTCGCGGAGACCGAGCTGCGCGACCCCGAGAAGGCGAAGGCGCTGCGCGAGGACGTGCTGTTCTACGTCCGGCAGAAGCACCAGGACCTGCTCACCCAGCTCGCGGTGTCGATCCAGAACTACCTGGCCATCGACATCGTGATCAAGAACAACATCGAGCTGATCAAGGGCGTCGACCGCGCCTCCACGACGACGGTGTCCGCGCTGCGCACCGCGGTCATCGTGGCCCAGGCGCTCGGCAACCAGAAGCTGGTGCTGGACCAGATCAGCGCGCTCAACACGACCACCAGCGGGATGATCGAGCGCACCTCGCAGATGCTGAAGGACAACTCGGTCGCGATCCAGCAGCAGGCCGCGGCGTCGACGATCGGGCTGCCGCAGCTGCAGGCGGCGTTCCAGAACATCTACGCCACGATGGACGCGATCGACACGTTCAAGGTCCAGGCCCTGGACAACATGGCCGCGACGATCGGCACGCTGGAGACCGAGGTGACCAAGTCCCGGGACTACCTCGACCGGGTCCAGAACCAGAACCAGCAGGTCGCGCACGGCTCCCTCGACCTCAACCTCGGTCGCTGAACCCGCACGGGCCTGAGGAACGTACACCGATGGGTTTCTGGTCGAAGCTGACCGGCCGTCAGGAGGAGCCGGAGCCGGCGGCCTTCACCGTGCCGACGGTGCCGACGAGCGACGACCTGCTCGCCTCGCTGGACCGGGTCGCGGAGATGGTCCGGGCCGGCGCGGTGCCCGCAGTCGTGTCGTCGCGGGTCGAACGCGTCTCCCGCACCGTCCGCGACACCATCCCCCGGCTGGCGAACCTCGGCGCCGGCAGCCCGCAGGCGTACTCGGTGATGGCGACCGCGACCGACTACCTGCCCGAGGCGGTCGGCGGTTACCTGCGGCTGCCCCGGCAGTGGGCCGACAGCCGCCCGGTCGACCGCGGCAAGACCCCGCTGATGCTGCTCGTCGACCAGCTCGACCTGCTCGCCGCGACCATGGACAAGGTGTACGACGCGGTGAACCGCGCCGACGCCGCGGCGCTCATCGCCCACGGCCGCTTCCTCGAGGAGAAGTTCGGCCACTCCTCCACCGGCGGCGCCCTCAACATCTCCGCACCGGCGACGCCCGCTCCCCCGCCCGCCGCGCAGTCGACGTCCGACGAGACGCCGGCCGGCAAACCGCAGCCCCGCCAACCGCCGGGCTTGCAGCCGCCGGACCGCGGAGGTGCGGCATGACCTCGGGTACGACGCTGGGCGACGCGCTGGAGGTGTTGCTGACCGTCGCCGGGCGGGCCGGTGTACCCACCGACGCCGCGCGGGCCGAGGCCCTCGCGCTGGCGGCGGCCGTCGCCGAGTCCGCACCCGGCGCCGCCGACGACTGGGCGGCCGTCACCCCCGGTACCGGCATCCAGGACTTCTTCGACGCCGCCGTGCGCGGCCGGCGCTGGCGTGGCGCGCCCACGGCGATCCTCACCGAGCTGGTCGCGCAGGGATCGCCCGAGAAGGCGGCGTACGCCGAGGCGCTGGCCGAGGTGATGTCCGCCGCGTGCGGGCTGGGCGAGCCGACCATGCGCGTCGTCGGCAACGCGTCCGTCGCCGCCGCGGCACAGCTCCAGGCGGCAGGCGCGCGCCAGCTGAGCGTCGTACGCCACTCTCCGACCCCCGCGGGGCCGCAGCCGGCGGTGGCGGCCGAGCAGGCACCACCGGCGCCGCAGCCGGAGCAGCCGAAGAAGTCGCTGGACGAGCTGCTCGCGGAGCTGGACGAGCTGACC
>DASXRB010000158.1:0-5345 GCA_036506875.1 Kribbellaceae bacterium
GTCTTCACTTGGCCGGCCGCGCTGCCGGTGACCGCCGCGCCGCACGTGCCGACGATCACCTACCCGCCGCGCGGTCTCGGGCGGCTGTGGGAGGACCGGCAGGACACGACCGACTCACCACTCGCGGACCTGGTCGGGCAGACCCGGGCGGCGATCGTCAGTCACCTGGATCTGCCGATGTCGACAACGCATCTGGCTCATCAGCTCGGGGTCTCGGCGCCGACGTTGAGCGTGCACCTCGGCATCCTGCGCAACGCCGGCGTGGTCGACTCGCGTCGGGACGGTCGCGCGGTGCTCTACTACCGAACGTCCCTCGGCACCCAACTGCTCGCGGCGTCCGCTCCCCTAGCCTCCACGGCCTAGCCCTCAGCCGAAGCTGGGCGGATCTACCTGGACTCGGACCGAGCCCGGGTTCTTCTTGGCGCTGCGGGCGGCTTGCGCTTCCTTCAACGCGCGAGCCAACGCGGAGCCCGCCGTACGCGGAGTCCTGACGACCGCCCTGACCGTCTCGTCATCGACATCCACCGGACCCAGGACTTCGAGCCCAGCTGTTGCCGACAGCAACTGACGAACGCGAGCGATCAGATCGGTCATCGCCTCGGACGAACCGGTCAGCTCAGCCAGCTTGGCTGCGGGCGCCAGTCGCGCGGTCCGGCGTTCCTCGACTTCCCGAGCTGCGAAGCCCTCAGGGCTCCAGCGCACGATCGCCTGCAGCGGCAGCGCCGACGGATCACCCACCAGAATCACAGTCCCACCATCACGGGCCGAACGAACCAACGCCGCCGCGTTGAACCATCGCCGTACCGCCTCCTCAGGCGCACGCAGGTCCGGGCGGGCGAGCATCAACCAGGTGTCGAGCAGCAAGGCTGCGCTGTAGCCCTTTTCCGCGACCGGCTCCGCGCCCGGTGTGCTCACGATCAACGCCGGCTTGTCCGGTACGACGTCCAGCACGTTGTCGCCACCCGACGTACGGACGACCGATCCAGGAAACGCGCGTCCGAGTTCTTCCGCCGTACGACGGGCTCCGACGACCGCGGCGCGCATGCGCGTGTCGCCACACTCCGGGCACCGATGGTCGGTCGCCGGCCGCCCGCACACGCTGCAGCTCGCGGGACCGGATCCACCGGTACGACGCAACGACCCGCCGCAGGTGGCACACCGGGACGGAGCCCGGCACGTCTGACACACCAGGCTGGGCAGATACCCGGCCCGCGGGACCTGCACCAACACCGGCCCCGACCGCAGACCCTCGCGCGCGATCTCGAAGGCCCGATGTGGCAGCCGCGCAGCCCGCGCCGCCGGGTCGCGCGCAAGGTCGGTGTCCGACTCCCCCGCGATGTGCACCGACGGCGCCGCCGCCCGGATCGTCGCTCGGTCCGCGATCAGCTCGGCTGCGAACCCGGACTCCAGCAACGCCGCCGACTCCGCGGACCGCGCGTACCCACCGAGCAACGAGGCGCACTTCTGCCGGAAAGCCCGCAAAAGAAGGACCTCCCGGGCATGTGGGTACGGCGCGCGCGGTTCGGCGTACGAGTCGTCGCCGTCGTCCCACAACGCGACCAGGCCCAGGTTCGCCACCGGCGCGAACGCGGCCGCGCGGGTCCCGATCACGACCCGAGCGCACCCGCGCAACGCTGCGAGGAACGCCCGGTAGCGAGCCGTCGGCCCGAGGTCCGCCGACAGCGTGACGAACCCGGTCCGGCCGAGCACCGCCATACACGCAGCTGCCAATCGCTCAAGGTCACGAGCGTCGGGCACAATCAGCAGCGCGCCTCGACCGGACGCCGCACAGACTGCCGCGGCCTGTGCTAACGCAAGCGCCCAATCGGCCCCCGGTACGGCGGTCCAGATCGCTCGAGGTGATTCGCCGCGTGCGACGGCGTCGAGGAAACCTGACGGGTACGGCGACCACTCGGATCGTGAGGTGGACAGCGGCGGCGATGCGGGCTGGTCGCAGCGCAACGGCTCGGCCTCGACCTTCGCATGGCGTGGCGGCACGGCCAGACGAGTCACATCCGCCAAGACCCCGGCGTACCGGTCGGCGACGGCGCGACACAGGTCGGCGATCTCCGGTGTCAGCACCTGCTCGGGCGAGACGACCTTGCGGATCCGGACCAGCTTGCCCTCGTGGTCCGAGGACTCGAGCCGCTCCAGCACGAACCCGTCCACGTCCTTGCCCGCGAACCGGACCTTCACCCGAGCGCCCGGCTGAGCCGCCGCGGCCAGGTCGTCGGGCACGAGATAGTCGAACGGCCGGTCCAGGTGCGGCAGCGAGACGTCGACCGCGATCCGGGCGACGGGCAGCGTCGACGTGATCCCGGCAGGCTCCTTCGTCCGGGACTTGCGAACGGTGTCGCGCAGCAGCGTCAGCTGCTCCGGTGCGTCCCCGTTCTGTGTCACCGGGAAACTCTAGTCGGCCCGGACGACAGTCCGTGCGAAGGCGTCGGCCCGGCTGTGGACAACCACCACAGCCGGGCCGACGCCTTGTCGTACTACTTGTTGACCGCGGCCTTCAGGGCCTCGACGCGGTCGGTGCGCTCCCAGGTGAAGTCCTCCCCGGTCCGGCCGAAGTGGCCGTTGCGGGCGGTCTGGGCGTAGATCGGCCGGAGCAGGTCCAGGTCGCGGATGATCGCGGCCGGCCGCAGGTCGAACACCTCGCGGACCGCCGCGCTGATCTTGTCGACCGGCACCGTCTCGGTCCCGAACGTGTCGACGTAGAAGCCGACCGGCGCGGCCTTGCCGATCGCGTACGCGACCTGGCACTCGACCCGGTCGGCCAGCCCGGCGGCAACGATGTTCTTCGCCACCCAGCGCATCGCGTACGCCGCCGACCGGTCCACCTTCGACGGGTCCTTGCCGGAGAAGGCGCCGCCACCGTGCCGCGACATCCCGCCGTACGTGTCGATGATGATCTTCCGGCCGGTCAGGCCGGCGTCGCCCATCGGGCCGCCGATCTCGAACCGCCCGGTCGGGTTCACCAGCAGCTTGTAGTCGGTCGAGTCGATGTCGAACTGCTCGAGCACGGGGTCGACCACGTGCTTCTTGATGTCCGGGGTCAGCATCGAGTCCAGGCTGATGTCGGCCGCGTGCTGGCTGGACACCACCACCGTGTCGATCCGGACCGCCTTGTCACCGTCGTACTCGACCGTGACCTGGGTCTTGCCGTCGGGCCGCAGGTACGCCAGCGTGCCGTCCTTGCGGGCCTCGGACAACCGCGCGGAGAGCCGGTGCGCGATCGTGATCGGCAGCGGCATCAGCTCGGGCGTCTCGTTCGAGGCGTAGCCGAACATCAGGCCCTGGTCGCCGGCGCCTTGCAGGTCGAGCGCGTCCTGCGACGCGGCCGAGCGGGTCTCGTACGCGGTGTCGACACCCTGCGCGATGTCCGGCGACTGGCTGCCGATGGCCACGGTGACGCCACAGGACTTGCCGTCGAATCCCTTCAGCGACGAGTCGTAGCCGATCTCGAGGATGCGCGACCGCACGATCCCCGGGATGTCGACGTACGCCGACGTGGTGACCTCGCCTGCGACGACGACCAGCCCCGTGGTGACCAGGGTCTCGACCGCTACGCGGCTCTTCGGGTCCTTGGCCAGCAGGGCGTCGAGGATGGAGTCGCTGATCTGGTCAGCGATCTTGTCCGGGTGACCCTCGGTCACCGATTCGGACGTGAAAAGGCGCTTCGCCACAGTTCTCCCTCGGATTCCTCTCATGGCCGCACGGACCTGGCCGCGCGATCCCCCCAATGCACCAGCACAACCGGTGCATCTGGGAAGTATGCCAGCAGTTTCGGCCCTCGTCGCCGTGACGCTCCGAATTCATCCATTCTATGAGATTGTCAGCCACATCGTGGACACGCACGCTTGGTGGCACTCGCTCCGCGCTCAACCCTACGCGTTTTCGGTCAGGCGTGCGGACCGACCTCGACCTTACCCACGGTGAGTGTTGGTACGGCGTCCAGCACGGCGCCCAGCCGGTCGACCTCGGCATCGAGCTGCTTGAGCTGGCCGCGCTTGAGGTCCGTCAGCGGCTCGACGGTGACGTGGAGCTTGCGGCCGGACTTCTTCTGGTGCCAGACGCCGCCGACGATGCCGTCGATCAGCAGGAGCGGATAGTTGCCGGCCTGGCCGCGGGCGAGTGCCCTGGTGAACGCCTCGCCCGGGAAGAGGAGCTCCCGCGGGAAGCTGCCAACGCCGTACGCATCGAAGTACGGGAGCAGCCTGACGCCGCGGACCGGCTCGTCCGGGAACTCGTCATCCCCCGGTGCGTGCCATGCCGGCTGGCCGGCGAGCTCCACCTGCGGCAGGTCCTCGAAGTACGGCGTAACGACGGCCGGCGTGGTCTTGAGCCAGCGGGCGAACTGCTGCGGCGTCGCCGGGCCGTAGGCATACAGGTAGCGGTGCAGGAGCTCGGTGATCGCCTTCTCATCTGGCAGAGGTTCGAACGGCTTGAAGCGATGTGGGTTCGAGTACGTCGTGTTGCGGCCCCGGTTCGGCCCGTAGCAGAGCACACCGGCGTTGGCGGCGTCCGAGATCGCCTGACGCCACCGTGGCCAGTCGCCCTGGAACGCCGGCATGACGGGGTCGCCGGCCCAGGGTCCAGTACGCCGTACAACCTCGTCGGTGAGCTCGTCGACGGTGAGGTCGTCCTCGGCCAGCGCTTCACCGATCGCCGCGATCACCTCAGCGGTCTGCTCCGGCGTCATCCGCATGATGTCCGGCACGGTCGTACGGCTCGGCAGCGCTGACAGTGCGCCGCACCAGAGCGGCAGGTCGTCCAGCGGGAGCAGGTGCACGGTGCCACGCGGCCCGAAGCTCTTCACCAAGCCGTCCGCTTGCTGCACCGTCTCCCTAGTCGCATCTTCGACCCGGAGCGCCACGGACAACTCCCCCGCCGACAGCACCTGCGCATGCGCCCCACACATCGCCCGCACAGCGTCGACCGGCGTACTGGCGCCCGTACCACCGAGGTAATGCCGCCGCATCCGCCGCCCGACCACTGCCCGCCACGAGATCTCCATACCCTGACGCTATCCGCAATACCGGCCAGCACCCGTCCGCTTCTCGCCGCAACCATTTCATGGGATATCCCGTGCCGGCGTCCCTTCTCCCTTGAAATTCAGGTGGGAGAAGGGGTCATTTGATGGGAGATCCCCTCGAATGGCTGGTGATCGCGGGACTCTTCCTGGGGCGCGTACGACGATCGTGCGGTCAGGCGGCGGGTCGCGCGGTCAAGCGGCGAGCCGAGCGCGGTCAGGCGGCGGGTCGCGCGCGGGTGAAGGCCTGGTTGATTCCGGCCACGAGACGGCGCGGCCGGTCGAAATCCGTCCAGTCGGCCCGAACCACCTG
>DASXRB010000159.1:0-5451 GCA_036506875.1 Kribbellaceae bacterium
CGAAGCCACCAGCCCGGGCCTGCTCAGCCGCCTCGGTGACCAGCCTCGTCTTGCCGATGCCTGCATCGCCCGCGATCAGGATGACTCGCGACTCGCCCACCGCGACCGCGTCCGTCGCCGAACGCAATGCCGCCAGCTGATCGGTCCGCCCGACCAACTGGCGGCTGGTTACCCGGCGAGCCACACGCAGAGTATGACCGTCCGTGGCAACGCGGGGCGCGGCGATCACACCGGCTGCGGCGTCGCGCGGCTCTTGGCGAACACAAAGCCGCCAGCTCGTCGGTTCGTCCGACTAGCTGGCGGCTTTGAACTCGTCTAGCGCCTGCGGGCCCGTCACAGCGATGCCGCGGCGAGATCCTTCACGAGTGCGGCGAAGCGGTGTCGGCGCGGCGACTTCTGGGAGGCGCCGCGGCGGTACTCGCTCGCGTCGCTGACCAGACGCTCGTGACGCTCGGTGGCGATAATGGCGCTCAGGTTGGTGTTCATGGTGTTTCCTCCTCGGTTGGCCTGATAGAACAAGCTTCCGAGTAAGGCCCCACCCACCACATCGGGCGTGCACCTTAGATCCTGGCGCTGCCGGCCTCAGATCGCCGGACTAGGCAACCGATCGAGGTACTAGGGACTTAGGCGTTGGGCCTCCGCGCCCCGCTTTTGGCCGTCCGGAGGGCCTATGACCCCCGGGCGGCCAAAAGCGTCACGACCCGAGCGCGAGCCGAACGCTGAAGCAGCATCCTCCCGCGACGTTCACGACATCGACCGTCCCGCCGTGTGCTTCGACGATGCCACGGGTGATCGCCAGCCCGAGGCCCGCCCCGCCGGACGCCGGCGACCCGGGCGATCGCGCCGGCTCGCCCCGGAACCCGACGTCGAAGACCCGGCCGACGTCGGCAGCAGGGATGCCGCCGCACTCGTCGCGGACGCTCACCTGCGCGGTGCCGTCGACCACGGCGAGTTGCACGTCGACCGTCCCGCCAGGCTCGGTGTGCCGGACGGCGTTGGCCAGCAGGTTCGTCACCGCGCGGCTGAGCTCGGCGCCGTTGCCGTGCACGTCGGCCGGTCCGGCACTGCGACCGGTCAACCGGACGCCCTGCGCACGAGCGAGCGGATCGAGGGCCGCGATGCAGTCGGAGACGAGATCGTCCATGCTGACCCGCTCGGGCTTGGCGGTCACGGCGCCGGCCTGGATGCGCGACAGCTCGAACAGGTCGTCGACCATGCTGGCCAGCCGGTCGACCGACGCGTGGATCTGCTTGTAGTAGAGCTCGGGTGTCTCGGCGACGCCGTCCTCGAGCGCCTCGGACATCGCCCGCAGCCCGGCCAGTGGCGTGCGCAGGTCGTGGCTCACCCAGGCGACGAGTTCGCGCCGGGACGACTCGAGCGCGAGTTCGCGGTCACGTGACTCGGCGAGCCGTCGTGCGGTGGCGGCGAGGTCCGTGCGCAGTTGCCCGAGTTCGGCGGTGAGGCGACGGCCGTCGTCGCGCGGCAGCCGGCCCTGGCCGATATCCGCGACCGCCTCGCGCACCGTGCGGTTGTCGCGCGAGAGGCGCTGCGCCGCGAGGGCCGCCGTGCACGCGGCGACAAGCCCGGCCACGATCGCGACGATCACACCC
Organism: Kribbellaceae bacterium; assembly: GCA_036506875.1. Classification (GTDB taxonomy): domain Bacteria; phylum Actinomycetota; class Actinomycetes; order Propionibacteriales; family Kribbellaceae; genus DASRHY01. The sequence goes on from DASXRB010000159.1 coordinate 1,611, forward strand.
ACCCGCAGGTCGTTCGTCGACAGGAACATCGCCCGGTCGCTGCCCACCAGCGCGGCCACGGACGCGATGGCGCCGGTCAGCACCACTGACGCGAGCAGCCCGGCGAGCGAGCGTCGGTGCAACGGGATCGTGGCCAGCCACGCCAGCGCGCCGCCGCCGGCGGCCCACACCGTGGCGATCGCGACGATCGACAGGGTATGGGTCATGCTGGGGCCCCCGCGAAAGTGCGGAGCGTTCTTTGCGGACCAGTTTCGTGGGGTGAGCTCATGCTGCCTCTAGGCGGTAGCCGATGCCCCAGACCGTCTTGATCAGTGCCGGTGACGTCGGGTCGTCCTCGATCTTCTCCCGCAGCCGGCGCACGTGCACGGTCACGGTCGACTGGTCGCCGAACGTCCAGCCCCAGACGTGTTGCATCAGCTCGGCGCGGCTGAACGCCCGGCCCGGGTGGGCCATCAGGAACGCGAGCAGGTCGAACTCGCGGGTCGTCAGCGGCAACTCGACGCCGTCGCGGGTAGCGACGCGAGCCGCGGTGTCGAGCGCGACCGACCCGGAGCTCAGCACCCGGCGCGGGCCCGGCACGTCACGCGAGCGGCGCAGCACCGACTCGATGCGCAGGATCAGCTCGCGTGGCGAGAACGGCTTGGTGACGTAGTCGTCCGCGCCAACTTCGAGCCCGGCGATTCGCTCCTCGGCCTCGCCGAGCGCGGTCAGCATGATGATCGGCAGGTTGGGATGCCCGGCCCGAACCTGCCGGCAGACCTCCAGGCCGTCGATCTCGGGCAGCATGACGTCGAGTACCACGAGGTCGGGCGGCTCGGCGGCCACCGCTTCGAGCGCTTTGCGCCCGTCGGCGACGTGTGCCGCGCGATGTCCGGCGCGTTCGAGGTAGCCGACGAGGACCCCGGCGAGGGTCAGGTCGTCGTCCACGACGAGTACGTGCGGCACGTCCCGAGTCTAGGTTCGCGACGTCGCCACGTTGCCCGCTCGCCGCCTGCGTTCCTTGCACCGTAAGCCGCTGCCCGTCCCGAGTTGTCATACCGCCGACGAGCGCGCCGCCCGCGAAGGTATGACAACTCGGACTCGGGGGAGTGTCGCTGCTGGTATTTGTTCGGAACTGCGCGTTGACGTGCAGTCCAGCGGGAAGCTAGCGTCCATCTCACGTCAATCACCCAACGACGGGTCTTGCTTTCAACAAAACTAAACACCAGCCCGCGCTCCCGCCCCCGGAGGTCGACGATGGCTCGCCCCGCACTGCCCCGACGCACGCGCAATGGATGGCAGCGGCGGATCGCCGCGTTGATCGCCGTAGTCGGCACCGCGCTCGCTCTTGCGGTCACCCCCCCAGCGGCAGCGGCCGCGGCTTCGGCGGACGCATCCGCCGCGGCCGCTGCGCACACCGTCACCTTCGACGGCTACTCCTTCAAGGTCGACGGACAGCGGGTCTACCTCTGGTCCGGCGAGTTCCACTACTTCCGGCTGCCCAGCCCGGACCTATGGTTGGACATCTTCCAGAAGATGAAGGCGGCGGGCTTCAACGCGACGTCCCTCTACTTCGACTGGGACTATCACTCGGCCAAGCCGGGTCAGTACGACTTCACCGGCGTGCGCGACGTCGACAAGCTCCTCGTCTATGCGCAGCAGGCCGGGCTGTACGTCATCGCCCGGCCGGCGCCGTACATCAACGCCGAGGTCGACAGCGGCGGGCTGCCCGGCTGGCTCACCACCAAGGACGAGCAGAACCGCAGCGCCGACCCGAACTTCCTGCACTATGCCGACGAGTGGCTGACCCAGATCGACCGCATCCTCGCCCGCCACCAGCTGACCAACGGCACCGGCTCGGTCATCGCCTACCAGGTCGAGAACGAGTACTACAACGGGAACACGGCGGGCCGCACCTACATGCAGCACCTCGAGGACAAGGCCCGCGCCGACGGGATCACGGTCCCGCTCACCGGCAACAACAACGGCACGTTCAACTCCGGCGTCGGCATGCTCGACGTCGACGGACCGGACTCATACCCGCAGGGCTTCAACTGCTCCAACCCGACCAGATGGAACGGCGTCCCGGACATCAGCTACGACCATCCGACCGGCCGGCCGCTGTACACGCCGGAGTTCCAGGGCGGCGCATTCGACCCGTGGGGCGGGCCGGGCTACGACAAGTGCGCGCAGCTGATCAACGACCAGTTCGCGAGCGTCTTCTACAAGCAGAACATCGCGGTCGGGGCCACCGCGCAGAGCTTCTACATGACCTACGGCGGCACCAACTGGGGCTGGCTGGGCATGCCGGAGAACTACACGTCCTACGACTACGGCGCGGCGATCCGCGAGACCCGCCAGCTCGACCCGAAGTACTACGAGGAAAAGCTCATCGGCTACCTCACCCAGTCGGTGGCGCCGCTGACCAAGACCGACCGGATCCTCGTCACGCCGCCGGACAACGCGAGCATCGTCGACACCGCGCGGATGAACCCGGACACCGGCACCCAGTTCCACGTGCTGCGGCACTCGAACTCGACGTCGACGTCGGTCGACACCACGCACATCGCGATCGACCTCAACGCGGTGCCGGCGCCCGAGATCAGCTACACCTACGACGATCCCGATCCCGCGCTGCAGTACAGCGGCACCAGTTGGTCGCACGTCGCGAACCAGAGCTACACGGGCGGCGACTACAAGAACACCGAGTCGTTCTCCAGCCATGCCGGCGACTCACTCACGGTCCCGTTCTCGGGCACCGCGATCCGCTGGATCGGCTCCAAGACCAACAACCACGGATTCGCGGACGTCTTCCTCGACGGCGCCAAGGTGGCCACCGTCGACTGCTCGGGCAGCCAGAACCAGGCGGTGCTCTACTCGGCGAGCGGACTGGCCGACGGCCAGCACACGCTCAAGATCGTCGTCGACGGCACGCATGCGTCCGGCTCGACGGACAACTTCGTCTCGATCGACGCGATCGACCTGCCGACCGGCGACCAGCAGAGCAACCCGACCTACCCGGTCGTGCCGCAGCAGCCCGGCACCGCGATCATGCTGAACGGGCGCGACTCGCACATCATCGTCGCGAACTACCGGCTCGGCGATTCGCAGCTGCAGTACTCGACGTCGGAGATCATGACCAACGCAGCCATCAGCAACCGTGACGTCGCCGTGCTCTACGGCAACCACGGCACCGACGGCGAGACGGTGCTGAATTACGCCACGCAGCCGACCGTGCATGCGACCGGCGGCGCCGTCACCACGACCTGGGACCCGGACACCGGTGACCTGCGGCTGAACTACCAGCACAGCGGGCTGATCCGGGTGAGCCTCACCGGCGGCGGCAGCCGTCCGCTACTGCTCCTGCTCGCCGACAAGGCGACGGCCGAGACGTTCTGGCGGCAGGACACCGCGGCCGGACCGGTGCTCGTCCGCGGTGCGCACCTGCTGCGTACGGCGACCAGCCTCGACGCCGGCGGCACCCTCGCGCTCACCGGCGACAACGCCGACGACTCGTCGATCGAGGTGTTCACCGCGGCGCAGCACGTCACCTGGAACGGCGCCGCGGTAGCGACGGCGGTCACCGACAGCGGAAGCCTCGCCGGCAGCATCGCGACGGCCAAACCGGTCACGCTGCCCGCGCTGACGACCTGGAAGCACCAGCAGGAGTCCCCTGAGGCGCAGCCCGGCTTCGACGACTCGAGCTGGCCGGTCGCCGACAAGATGAGCACGTTCAGCGGCAGCGGTGCGAACACGCTGCCCGTGCTCTACGCCGACGACTATGGCTTCCACACCGGCAACACCTGGTACCGCGGCCGGTTCCACGCCTCCGGCAACGAGACCGGCGTGCACCTCGTCTCCG
>DASXRB010000160.1:0-2328 GCA_036506875.1 Kribbellaceae bacterium
TGGGCGCCGACGTCGCGCCGGCGCAGGACCGTGCCGAGTTCCTCGCCGCGTGGCGGTTGTGCCACGACAGCGGGCTGGCCGCCGGGCCGGCCCTGGTGAGCGCGATCGGCGCGCTCGGCAGCCTCGGGGCGGGCATCTCCGCGATCGGCGTGCTGGCGCTCGGCGGCGCGGTGATCTACGCCCGGGCCGTGCCGCCGCACCGCGAGACCGCCGTGGCACAGTGACGCCATGAAGCAGGCCCGGCGCCCCGACGTAGTGGCGCACCGCGGTGACAGCGACAGCAGTCCCGAGCACACCCTGGCGGCGTACGAGAAGGCGATCGAGGCGGGCGCCGAGGGCCTCGAGTGCGACGTACGACTGACCGCCGACGGGCACCTGGTGTGCGTCCACGACCGGCGGATCGACCGTACTTCGAACGGCCGCGGCGTGCTGTCCACGATGAGCCTTCAGGAGCTCGAGGAGCTCGACTGGGGATCGTGGAAGACCCCGTGGGCAGAGCTGGACGACGAGGCCGAGCTGCCGGACGCCGACCAGCTGGCGGTGCTCACGCTGGAGCGGCTGCTGTCGATGGTCCGCGACTGCGGGAGGCGGGTGGACGTGGCGATCGAGACCAAGCACCCGACCCGGTACGCCGGACTGGTGGAGAAGCGGCTGATCGAGCTGCTGGACCGGTTCGGCTGGGCCCGGCCGCGGCTCGGCGAGGAGTCGCCGGCGCGGGTGATGAGCTTCTCCTGGTTGTCGCTGCGCCGGATGCGCGCGCTGGCTCCCGATGTGCGGACCGTGCTGCTGATGGACCGGGTGCCGCTGCGGTTCCGGGACGGCTCGCTGCCGACGGGTGTGTCGATCGCGGGACCGAGCCTGGAGATCGTCACCGCTCACCCGGAGTACGTCGCCAGGGTGCACGGCCACGGCCACGAGGTGCACGTGTGGACGGTCAACGCGGTCGAGGACATCCGGAACTGCGCGCGGATCGGTGTCGACGCGATCATCACCGACCGCCCGCAGACCGCCCTGACCACGCTGGCGCGGTAGCGGCACCATACGGTTCCGTATGTAACTGCGCGCAGTGCGGCGATGGCGCAGGGTAGTGCGGTTTGGACAATCGGATTCTCCTTGTAAACAGGGGATTCCGGTCCGTATGTCGATTTCGTTGCATCTGTCACAGATCTCACGGTGTGTGTTTTCGAAGGGGTCACGGCGGGCAGAAGTTCGAAGGAAGTCATAACCCCAGAGGAGTCCCCTGCGTGTCTTCCGCGACCCTGCCGCGACGCGTGCGGTCCGCTGGTCTGGCCTTGCCGCACGACGTGTCGGCAGTCGGAACGGCGCGACGCGCTCTCGACCGCTACCTGCAGGGATCGAACGTGGAGGCCGACCGCCGGCACGACGCCCGGCTGGTCCTGACCGAGCTGATCTCGAACGCGATCCGGCACGCACCGCCGCTGGCCTCCGGTGACCTCGACATCGGCTGGGGCGTCGACCGCGGCAACATCTACCTCGAGGTCACCGACGGCCGCGGCACCACCGAACCGCACCAGATCGCCGCCGCCCACCCGGAGTCGATCGGCGGCCGCGGCCTGGCCATCGTCACCGTCCTGACGTCCAACTGGGGCGTCCGCCTGGAGTCCGGCACCCGCACGGTCTACGCCATCCTCCCCCGCTGACCCCACCCATCATCGGGCCCTTCCGCCCCGGCGTGTCGCCCATCGCCGGTCCCTTGTGACCACCCCACCCCGGTCATTCGGCGTGTGCGATCACCGCGGTCCTCGCTCGCCGCAACCCGGTCCGCCCACGCCTCGCCGGGTTTGGGAGACTGCGCGGCATGGGAAAGAAGTCGCGTCGCGTCGTCACCGCCGCCACCGCCGTACTGGACCCTGCCGACCTCGCCGACGTCGGTCCGCGGGAGCCGTGCCCGTGCGGGTCGGGCAAGCGGTTCAAGCAGTGCCACGGGCGTGACCGGGCACAGGCCGCGGACGTGTTCGTGGCGCGGCCGTTCGAGGGTCTGCCGGGCGAGTGCGACCTGATCGCGTTCCGCGAGGTCGTCCCGGCCGCGACCGCCGTCCTGAAAGGCGCCGGCGAGGCAGCCGGCCGCGACATCACCGTGTGCACGCTGCTGCCGATGGCGATGCCCGGCCTGGTCCGCGACGACGGCTCGATCTGGCTCGGCCTGCAGGTGCACCACTCCACCGGCGACCCGGCCCGCGACCTCGGCCACTGCCTGACCGCGGCCCTGACCACCGAGGCCGGCAACCCGGTGGACCCCGGCGACCTGTTCACCGACGGTCCGCGGCTGCAGGATCTCGTCGACACCTCGGCGGCGCTGGAGCCCGT
>DASXRB010000161.1:0-5062 GCA_036506875.1 Kribbellaceae bacterium
CACCACCGTCACGCCGTCGAACGGCCAGACGCGCACGGTCAGCCCGTCGCCGACCGGCACCGGCAGCCCGACCACCCGGCCGACGACACCGCCCAGCTCGAGCTCCAGCGAGGGCATCCCGACCCGGCTGCCGTCGTCGGCCGGCACCCCCACCAACCCGGGCGACCGCTTCTGACCGTCACACGGGGGTCAGCACGGCCACCGGGATCGGTCGGCCTGCCCTGCGCCGGTACTTGTCGAAGAACGGCGCCCTGTCCGTCACGACCTTCCACACCGCGTCGTACTCCTCGCCTTCGGCGACCCGGGCGAACACCTCGGTCCGGGTCGAGCCGACCTCGAACACGGCGCGGCCAGCCTTGCGGAGGTTGCGGAACCACTGCGGATCCGACTTCGTGCCGCCTCCACTCCCGACGACCAGCCAGCCGTCGTCGTACTCGAAGTAGGAGACCGGGGTGGTCCGCCGCCGGCCGGTCTTCCTGCCCTCGACCGTGAGCTACCCACGGACAGCGTCCGCCAGGCCCGCGGCGGTGCGCGCCGACAGGGTTTGACGCCGGCCGTGACCGCTGGTCGGATCGGGACATGGGACTGCTCCCCCGCTGGCTGGCGAGGTTCAACAAGGTCGGGACGAACCGGGTGATGGGGCTGTGGGCGCCGTACCTGCCGCCGTGGGCGGTGGTCGTGCACCGCGGCCGGCGCAGCGGGAAGACCTACCGGACGCCGCTGTGGGCGTTCCCGAGCGGCGAGACGCTGGTGATCGCGCTGACGTACGGCGAGACCGACTGGTCGCGCAACGTCCTCGCGGCCGGCGGCGGCGAGCTGGTCCGGCTGGGGCGCACCCGGACGATCTCCAACCCGCGGATCGTGCCCGCCGACCGCGCGGACGAGCTGCCGGCCGGGACCCGCTGGACCGCCCGGGTGTTCGGCAAGGCGCTGGCCGCCGACCTCAGCCGGGAGTAGCCATCCGGCCGGAGAGCAGCCGGATCACGCCGGGCAGCACCGAGACGCTGATCCCCGGGTCGATGGCGCGCTGCACGCCGAGCCCGACGCCGAGGCTGAGCAGCGCGGTAGCGCAGTCGGCGGCCGGCATCGGAAGCTCGATGCCGAACTGCTCCGCGTGCGCGGCGAGCAGGCCGGCGACGGCGTCGCGGATCGCCGCGTTGCGCTCGGCGAGCGCCTGCCGGACCCGCTCGGAGTGCCGCGCCCGGGTGGCGAACTCGACCTCGAAGTCGGTCCACGCCAGGTCGCCGATGGTGGCGTCCGCCCAGGTCTGGAACGCGACGAGCATCTCCTCCAGCGTCGCCGCTCCGGCCAGCGCACCGGCCATCCGCTCGGCCTGCTCGGCCCGGATCGCGTCCACCACGGCCAGGCAGAGCTCGTCCTTGTTCGCGAAGTTCGAGTAGACCGCGCCCTTGGAGTACCCCGCCTCGTCAGCGACCTTGTCCAGCGACGTCGCCGCGTAGCCGTCCCGCAGGAACAGCTCGGTGGCGGTCGCGACCAGCTTCTCGCGCGTCAGCGCCTGGCTCTCCGCGCGCGTCATCCTCGACACGCCGCCACTCTACGGCGCATCGCGCGTTCCACCTTCCCAAGGTATTCAAATACCATTAGTATCCGAATCTCGGAGATGGCGGGCACTCGGGACCTAAGGAGCACGGATGGACGGCACTCGGGAGTACGACGTGGTGGTGATCGGCGCCGGGGTGTCCGGTATCGGCGCGGCGATCCGGTTGCGGCAGGAGGGCGTGACCGACTTCGCCGTACTGGAGAAGGCTCCCGAACTCGGCGGCACCTGGCGCGACAACACCTATCCCGGGTGTGCGTGCGACGTGCCGTCGGCGCTGTACTCGTACTCGTTCGCGCCGAACCCGGAGTGGACCAGAGCGTTCGCCGGCCGGGCCGAGATCCGCGCGTACCTGCACGACACAGCGGCGCGGTTCGGCGTCGTACCGCATCTGCGCTGCGGCGTGGAGGTGCTGCGGGCGCAGTGGGACGCCGGCGCGCGGCGGTGGCGGCTGGACACCACGGACGGGCCGTACGAGGCGAGGATCATCGTCGCCGGCACCGGCCCGTGGCACGAGCCGATGCTGCCGGACCTGCCCGGTCTCGCGGACTTCGACGGCACCGTGTTCCACTCCTCGCGCTGGGACCACGACTACGACCTGGGGGGCAAGCGGGTGGCGGTGGTCGGCACCGGGGCGTCGGCGGTGCAGTTCGTACCCGAGATCCAGCCGCTGGTCGGTCACCTGCACCTGTTCCAGCGCACCGCGCAGTGGGTGCTGCCGAAACCGGATCACTACGTGCCGCGGGTCGAGCGGTGGCTGATGCGGCGGGTGCCGGCGGCGCAGCGCGGGCTGCGGTCGGCCGAGTACGCCGCGATGGAGGCGCTCGGTCTCGGCTTCCGGCACCCGTGGCTGCTGCGCCAGGTCCAGCGCGCCGGCCGGCGGCACCTGCACCGCGCGGTGCGCGACCCGGGGCTGCAGGCCGCTCTCACCCCGGACTACACCTTGGGCTGCAAGCGGCTGCTGATGTCGAACACCTACTACCCGGCGCTGACCCGGCCGAACGTGTCGGTGCACCCGACCGCGCTGCGCGAGATCCGCGGCCGGACCGTCACCGGTGCCGACGGCAGCCAGGCCGAGGTGGACGCGATCATCCTCGGCACCGGGTTCCGGATCCTCGACCTGCCGGTGGCGAGGAACGTGTACGACGCGGACGGCCGCAGCCTGGACGACCACTGGCAGGGCAGCCCGCAGGCGTACCTCGGCACCACGGTGGCCGGGTTCCCGAACGCGTTCGTGCTGCTCGGCCCGAGCCTCGGTACCGGGCACACGTCGGCGTTCATGATCCTGGAGGCGCAGCTCGAGCACGCGATCGGCGCGATCACGGCGGTGCTGCGCAACGGCTGGAGCGACGTCGAGGTGCGGCGGGACGTGCAGGACGCGTTCAACGCCGAGGTGCAGCGGGCGCTGCCGGGCACGGTCTACGAGGCCGGCGGGTGCTCGAGCTACTATCACGACGCGAACGGGCGGAACAGCTTCAGCTGGCCGTGGTCGTCCGGCCGGTTGCGCCGGCGGGTCGGGGTCTTCGACCCGGCCGACTACGAGATCACCGCGGACGAGCCGGCGGGTGTGCGATGAGGTACCCGGCGATCGACCTCGGCAACGCGGTGGTCGCGGTGACCGGCGGCGCCCGCGGCATCGGCCTGGCCACCGGTACGGCGTTCGCGGCGCACGGCGCCACGGTCTGCCTCGGCGATCTGGACGGGGACCTGGCGCGGGACGTGGCGGCCCGCTTCGGCGGCCGCGGGTATGACCTCGACGTGACGTCGCGGGACTCCTTCGCCGCCTTCGTCCGTGGTGTCGTCGACGAGTTCGGGCGGATCGACGTGCTCGTGAACAATGCGGGCGTGATGCCGCTGGCGGCGTTCCTCGACGAGCCGGACCGGCTCAGCCGCACCACGCTCGACGTCAACGTGTGGGGCCTGATCCACGGGATGCGGCTGGTGCTGCCGGACATGGTTGCCCGGGGCAACGGGCATGTGGTGAACATCGCGTCGATGGCCGGAAAGGCCGCGCTGCCGGGGATGGCGGTCTACAACGCCAGCAAGTTCGCCGCCGTCGGGCTGACGGCGGCTGTCCGGCGGGAGCTGCGCCGCAGCGGCGTGAGTGTCAGCGCGGTGCTGCCGAGCGCGGTCCGGACCGAGCTGTCGTCGGGTGTGCGGACCGGGCACGGGCTGCCGATGGTGGACCCGGAGGACGTCGCCGCTGCGGTGGTCCGCAGCTGCCGGACCCGCCGGGCGGAGATCGCGGTGCCGGGCTACCTGGCCGGCTGGCCGCTGCTCGACGCTCTGGTGCCGGAGCGGTTGATGGATCTGGGCCGGCGCCTGGTCCACGACGATCGCGCGCTCACCGCGGTGGACGCCGCCGGCAGAGCGTCGTACGCCGATCGCGTGGCCCGCCAGAGCGAAGGGGCAGGTTAGAGCGCAAGCGTGCCCGCGTCGCCGTAGGTGGTGACGTGGACGTGGTCGTAGTGGTTGGCGGTGACCGAGCCGCGGTCCTCCATCATCCGCCAGCCCTCGCTGCTGCGCTGCACGGTCCAGATGTGCTGCGCCCAGATGACCTCGCTGACGCCGAGCTCCTTCGCGTGGGCGCGGACCCACTCGGCGATCTCCTCGCCCTGGGCGTGGCTGGCGATCATGATGTCCAGCGCGCGGCCGAGGGCGTGCTCGCCACCGCCGCCGCGCAGGCCGCCGTACCCCTCGACCGTCGGCCACAGCGCGCAGACGGCGCGGTGCACGCGGATCGTGTCGGGGCGCAGGCCGTCCTCGACGGCGGAGCCGCTGTCGCACGGCGCCATCGAGATGCTGTCCTGCGGTTTGGTCTTCGACAGGTACTCCGAGTGCACCCAGCCGGTCTTGCCGTCGCGCAGGATCTGGGTCCAGTCGCCGCTGGTCTCGGCGGTGATGGCGACCTTGTCGCCCTCGTCGAGCCGGCCTGCGACGGCGAAGTGCTTGCCCGGGCCGATCCGGACGTTCAGTGCGGCCGTGGCGTAGCGGCTGCCCACCGCCTCGGGGGTCGGGCTGGTCGTCGGCTTCGGCTTCGTGGTGGCCGACGGGTGCGAGGACGGCAGCGTCGGGCGGGTCTGGCCACGGTTGGTGCGCTGCTGCCGCCCGGCCGGCGTGACGGCCGTCGACGGCGTGGTCAGCTGCTGGGCGCTCACCTGCTGGGCGGTGTCGTCGACCCTGGCGAGGGCGGCGCCACCGACGGTGAGCCCGGCGATCACAGCCCCGGCCGCGCCGACCTGAACCGCGCGGGAACCGCTGAGAGAAGAGGGGGACTTGGGTTCGGCGGCCCGATGCCGCGCTCGCTTGTGGCGAGCTCGAGACACTGGATTCTCCCATCGTCGTCGTCGAGACCAGACCGTTACCGAACCAGGAGTCAAGCACACGACGGGGGCGAGGTGAAATCCGGCCCCGCCGTGTCGGGCGCGCCGTCGCGCAGTGTGTTCAGACGGCTGCGCGGGCGTAGCGATCGGCCAGAGTCCTCAGGTGCTGCTTGAGCTCGGC
>DASXRB010000162.1:0-5191 GCA_036506875.1 Kribbellaceae bacterium
GGTCGAGAAGAGCGCGACCTGCCCGCCGTGTGACTCGACGATCTGGCGCACGATGGCCAGGCCGAGGCCGGTGCGCCGGTCGCGGTCGTCGCGGCCGGCGGCGGCGGGTCCCCGCCAGAACCGGTCGAACACCCGCGCCTGATCGTCCGCGCTGATGCCTGGCCCGCGGTCGGCCACGGCGAGCCAGAGCCAGCCGTCCCGCCGCCCGCCGGCGACCGTGATGTCTGTGCCCGGCGGCGGCAGGCGTACCGCGTTGGACAGCAGGTTGCCCACCGCCCGCCGCAGGGCGTCCGGGTCGCCGATGAGCGCGAGGCCGTCGGCGAGCCGGTCGCGCAGCGCAAGCCCGCGCTCGGCGGCCAGCCGCGCGTAGTCCTCCATTGCCTCGCGGGCGGCCACCGCGAGGTCGACGTCGGTGTCGGCGAGTGCCGGCGCCGACCGGCGGGCGGACGCGAGCAGGTCCTCGACCAGGTTGGACATCCGCGTGGTCGCGCGGTCCACGACCGCGACCGCCCTGGTTCGGTCCTCGTCGGTGGCATCCGGCGCGGTGAGCGCGACATCCAGGTTGGCCCGGATGATGGTCAGCGGGCTGCGCAGCTCGTGCGACACGTCGTCGATCAGCTGGCGCTGTGCCCGGAATGCCCTGTCGAGCCGGTCGAGCATCGAGTCCACCGTGTCGGCGAGGTAGCGCAGTTCGTCCCGGGCGCCGCCGAGCCGGATCCGGCGCGACAGGTCGGTCGCCTGGATCTCTTCCGCGGTGCGCGCGATGGCCCGCACTGGGCGAAGCGCCCGCCCGGACAGCACCCAGCCGATGCCGAGGCTGAGCAGGAACAGCCCGCCGAGCGCGCCGAGCGAGAACGTCCGCAGGGTCTGCAGCGTGCGGTAGTTCACCGTCGACTCGATCTCCTCGACCTCAGCCACCTCGGCCGTGCCGACGAAGACCTTCTGCCCGCCATTCGTATCGAAGAACTTGCCCTGGTAGCTCTGCGTGATCGGGTGCGGGTCGGTGCTGCGCTCGACCACGACGTAGGTGGCCGCGAGCAGCAACCCGGCGACCGCGAACAGCAGCGTGGAGTACAGCACCGTGAGCCGGAACCGGATCGACTGGGCAAAGCCGGGCAGTCGCCGGATCATCAGGCCGCCTCCCGCAGCCGGTAGCCGCGGCCGACCACGGTCTGCACCGGCGTGGTCCCGCCGGCGGCGGCGAGCTTGCGGCGCAGCGTCCCGACGGTCACCCGCACGGTCTGCGTGAACGGGTCGACGTTCTCGTCCCAGACGTGCTCGAGCAGGTCCTCGGCGGAAACCACGACGCCCGGGCGGGTCATCAGGTACTCCAGCACCCCGAACTCCTTACGCGTCAACGGAAGCCGGTGCTCGCCCCGGTACGCCTCGTGCCGCGCCGAGTCCAGCCGCAGGTCGCCGACCTCGAGCACCGCGCTGCCGCCGCCGGAGTCGCGGCGCAGCAGCGCCCGCACCCGCGCGAGCAACTCGGCCATCGCGAACGGCTTGACGAGGTAGTCGTCCGCGCCCTCGTCCAGCCCGCGCACCCGGTCACCCAGGCCGCCCCGCGCGGTCAGCATGAGCACCCGCAGGTCGGTGCCGCTCGCCGCCGGCAGCTCGCCCCCGCGCACCGCCCGGCACAACGTGAAGCCGTCGCCGTCGGGCAGGCTCAGGTCGAGCACCATCAGGTCGTACGCGTTAAGGGTCAGCCGCTCGTACGCCTGGGCCGCATCCAGCGCGGCGTCCACGGCGTACCCCGCGCGGGTTAGGCCGAGTCGGACCGCCTCGACGAGGTCTTCCTCATCCTCGACGATCAAGACCCGCATGGGACGCACGGTAGCTCCGCTTCCTGTGACTTTTCTGGATGTCCGCCCGTCAGCCGTTGCGGATGATCTGCTCGGCCACCGCGGCGGCCCGGTCCATCGGCACCGCGAAGCCGATGCCGATCGAGCCGGCGCCGTCCAGCGTCGCGATCGCGCTGTTCACCCCGATGACCTCCCCGCGCGCGTTGACCAGCGGGCCACCTGAGTTGCCCGGGTTGATGGACGCGTCGGTCTGGATCGCGGTCTGCCGTGCGGCGCCGCCGAGCCGCACCGACCGGTCCAGCGCGCTGACGATGCCGGCGGTCACCGTGCCGGATAGCCCGAGCGGCGAGCCGACGGCGAGCACCGGCTCGCCGACCCGGACGTCCGCGGAGCGCCCGAGTGTGACCGACGTAAGGGCGCCGGCATCGCCCACCCGCAGCACCGCGATGTCCGTGCCCGGGTCCCGGCCCACGATCTCGGCGGCCATTCGGCGCCCGCCGGAGCCGATCACCTCGACCGAGCCGGCGCCCGCGACCACGTGGTTGTTCGTGACGATGTGACCGCGGCCGTCGACGGCGAACCCGGACCCGGTGGCCGAGCCGGCCCGCACCGACACGACGCCGGGTAGCACCCGGGCCGCCACCCCGACGAGGTCACCGGCGATCGAGGGCGCGACCGCGCCGCCGGACGCCCGCGGCAGCGGCGCCGCCGCGGGCGGCGGGGGGTCGTCCGCGACCAGGGCGCCGGTCGCCGCGCCGGAGCCGGCGCCGAGCGCGACCGCGAGCGCGGCCGTCAGGACGGTACGCGGGACGCCCCGCCGGCCGCTGCTCGGCGCGGTGCCCGGCGGAGGGCCGGTGGCCGGCACCGGCTCTGCAACCGCCGGAAGGTCCGGCCGGCGGAACTCCGGCCCGCGCGGATCGCCCAGCCCGGGTCCGGTGTGGACGGTCCTGTCGTCTCCCCTCATGGCAGCCGGGCGAACCACAGCAGCGACGCCGCCGCACCCGCGAGCGCGGCGAGCAGGCCGAACCCGATGAACCGGGCGGCGACGTCCTGGCGCTCGGTGCGGAAGCCCACGGAGCTGCCGATGTCGTCGTAGATGCCGCGCAGCTCGGCGCTCGTGCCCGCCTCGTGATAGGTGCCGGTGGTCAGCTCGGCGACCGCCCGCAAGGTCTCGCCGTCGAGCGGCACCGCGAGGGTGCGCCCGTTCTGCTCGATCGTGCCGCTGTCGGTGCCGAAAGCGATCGTGTCGACCGGCACCCCGGCCTCCGCCGCGTCGGCGGCCGCATCGCGCGGTTCGCGCCCGGCCGTGTTCGCCCCGTCGGACAGCACGACGACACGCGCCGGCGGCGGGTCCTGCGCGGCCCGCGCGTCGAGCGTCTGGATCGCCCGCACGGCCGCGTCCACGGCCTCCCCGATCGCGGTGCCTTGCGGCCCGAACTGCCCGTCGTCCAGCCGGTCGATGCCGGCGCGCAGCGTGTCGCGGTCGGTGGTCGGCGCCACCACGACCGTGGCGCCGCCGGTGAACGCGACCAGCCCGACGTTGAACTCCTCGGGCAGGCCGTCGACGAACTCCTGGGCCGCCGCAGCCGCGGCCGCCAGCCGGTTCGGGTCGACGTCCTGCGCGGCCATCGACGCGGAGGTGTCCACGGCCACGACTACGGTCGCCCGCTCGCGCGGCACCCGCACCTCGTCGACCGGTCGCGCGAACCCGACGACCAGCAGCGCGAGCATCGCGAGGAACAGCCCGGCCGGCATGTGGCGCCGCCAGCCCGGCCGCGCCGGCGCCAGCTTGTCCAGCAGCGCGAGGTTCGTGAAGCGCACGGCGTACCGACTGCGCCGGCGCTGGAGCACGACGTAGAGCGCGGCGAGCGCGGCGACCGCGAGCAGGAGCCACAGCCGTCCGGAGTTTAGGAAGCTCATGCCGCGCCCCCGGGCGCCGGCGGCCGGGCGGCGCGCGCCAGTCGGCGCTGCGCGTACACGTGCCGCACGATGTCGCGCACCCAGTCCCGGTCGGTGCACAGCTCGAGATGCGCGGCGCCGGACCGGCGAAGCGCGTCCGCGATGGTCCGCCGCTGGTCGGCGGCCGCCGCGGCGTACCGCTCGCGCAGCCGGCGGCTCGCCGTGGACACCTCGCGCCGGCGGCCGGTCTCCGGGTCGACCAGCGTGAGTAGCCCGACGTCGGGCAGCTCGGCCTCGCGCGGATCCGTCACCTCGACGGCCAGCAGCTGGTGCAGCGCGCCGAGCCGGCGCAGCGGCGGCGCCCACGGCGAGTCGTCCAGGAAGTCCGAGACGACCACGACCAGGCCGCGCCGGCCGGCTGACCGCCGCACGTCGGCGAGCGCGTCGGCGAACCGGGGCTGGGCGGCGCCCGGTTCGGTGCGGGCCGACCCGAGCAGCGTCCGCAGCAGGCCGAGCAGGTGCGTGCGGCCGGTCCGGGCCGGATAGCGCCGGATCGCGCCGCCGTGCAGCAGGTACGCGCCGAGCCGGTTCCCGGCGCCCGCGGTGAGGAACCCGACCGCGGCGACGGCGGCGACCGCGAGGTCACGCTTCTCCAGCGCGGCGGTGCCGAAGTCCATGCTCGCCGTGCCGTCCACGACCAGCCAGGTGGACAGCTCGCGGTCGGCCACCATCTCGCGCACGTGCGGCACCGTGGTCCGCGCCGTCACCGCCCAGTCCATCCGCCGCAA
Source organism: Kribbellaceae bacterium (assembly GCA_036506875.1). Lineage (GTDB taxonomy): Bacteria > Actinomycetota > Actinomycetes > Propionibacteriales > Kribbellaceae > DASRHY01. The sequence continues at coordinate 4,490 of DASXRB010000162.1, forward strand.
GTCGTCCTCGCCGGGCACGTACTCGCGGCTGCCGGCGAGCTCGCTGCCGGCCCCCGGCAACAGCCCGAGGTGGTCGCCGTGCAGCAGCCCGTCGAGCCGTCGCGTGATGGTCAGCTCGAGCCGGCGCAGCTCGCGCTCCGCCGCGATCGGGTAGACGCGGTTCATGCCGCCGCCCGCCCCTGCGCCTCTCGCGGCGCGATGACCGGCGGCGGCGTGGCCCGTACGATCCGGTCAAACGCGTCCTCGGCGCGCACACCGTCGGCGACCGCGTCGAACGAGAGCACGAGCCGGTGGGCCACGACGTCGACCGCGAGGTCCTGCACGTCCCCCGGCAGCACGTAGTCCCGCCCGCGCAGCAGCGCCAGCGCGCTGGCCGCCGCGACCAGGCCGAGCGTGGCCCGAGGGCTGGCGCCGAAGGCGAGCACGCCGGCCAGGTCCGGCAGGCCGGCCGCGGCCGGGTCGCGGGTGGCGAGTACGAGCCGCACGATGTACTCCGCGACCGCGTGGTGCACGAACACGCCGGTCGCCGCGCGCTGGTGCTCGAGCAGACGATCCGGATCGAGCACCCGCCGGGCCGCCGGTCGCTGCGCGCCCATCCGGTACAGGATGCCGAGCTCCTCGTCGGCGCTCGGATAGCCCACGGTGACCTTCATGAGGAACCGGTCGCGCTGCGCCTCGGGCAGCTGATAGACGCCCTCGGAC
>DASXRB010000163.1:0-8469 GCA_036506875.1 Kribbellaceae bacterium
ACAGTGATCGAGCTCGGTGAGCTGCGGGACCCGGTCGTGATCGTCGCGTTCGAGGGCTGGAACGACGCCGCGGAGGCGGCCACCGGAGCGGTCGACCACCTGATCGAGACGTGGGACGCCGAGCTGGTCGGCGCGGTCGACCCCGAGGACTACTACGACTTCCAGGTGAACCGGCCGACCGTGGCCTTCGACGACCACGGTGTACGACGCCTGACCTGGCCGACGACGCGGGTGTACGTCGCCAGTCCGGACGGTCTCGACCACGACGTCGTCCTGGTCCGCGGGATCGAGCCGAACATGCGCTGGCGGGCGTTCTGCGCCGAGCTGCTGGCCGGGATCGACGACGCCGGCGCCCGGGTGGTCGTCGTACTCGGTGCTCTGCTGGCCGACTCGCCGCACACCCGGCCGATCCCGGTCACCGCGACGTCCGCGGACCCGGAGCTGTCCGAGGCGTGGGACCTGGAGCCGTCGCGCTACGAGGGGCCGACCGGGATCACCGGCGTGTTCGCCGATGCCTGCGGCCGGGTCGGGATCCCGGCGGTGTCGATCTGGGCCGCGATCCCGCACTACATCGCGCACCCGCCCTGCCCGAAGGCCACCCTCGCCCTGCTCGGCAAGGCCGAGGATCTGCTCAACATCACCGTGCCGGAGGGCGACCTGCCCGAGCAGGCCCGGGCCTGGCAGCGCGGCGCCGACGAGCTCGCGTCGGAGGACCCCGAGGTCGCCGAGTACGTCGCCACCCTCGAACAGCAGCGCGACACCACCGACCTGCCCGAGGCCTCCGGCGAGGCGATCGCCGCCGCCTTCGAACGCTACCTCCGCCGCCGCAACACCGACCGCGACTGACCCCTTCCCATCATCGGGCCCTTGTGACCCGGCGTGTCGTCGATCGTCGGTCCCTTGTGACCGTCGCCCGCCGCGGGTCAGGTCGAGTGTCCCTACCAGCCCGGGCATCCGCATTGCTTCCGGCTCGCGTCCCGGCGTGCCGGCATTCGCCGAGCGACTGCCAGCCGGTGACCTGTCAGAAGGGCCCGACGAGTGACGACACGCCGGGTCGCAAGGGCCCGATGAGCGAGGTTGGGCAGCGTTCGGTAGTTGGTCGGATGCTGTTCGCACAGGGACGGGGTGGGCGCTGCCTGTGGTCGAAAGGGTTGAGACTCCGTCTCGTCCTTGAGAGGAACCACATGGTCAAGAAGCTCGCCCTCCCGGCAACGTCCCTCACGGCGCTCGCGGTCGCGGGCGTCGTCACCACCGCGTCCGTGATCTTCGGACAGGGAACGGCCGTGGCCGCCGCCACGACGTTCACGCCGGTGGCCGACACCTACGTCCAGGACTCGACCCCCACGACGAACTACGGCACGTCGAGCCAGATCACGGTCGACAACTCGCCCGTCCGCCGGCTGTTCCTGAAGTTCACCGTCAGCGGCCTGACCGAGGCGGTCAGCAGCGCGAAGCTGCGGATCCACACGGTCAGCGGCAACAGCGGCAGCAACAACGGCGGCACCTTCAGCAAGATCACCAGCACCACCTGGTCCGAGACCGGCATGACCTGGAACAACCAGCCGGGCATCGACGGCGCGACCCTGGGCTCGCTGGGCTCGGTGACGAAGAGCAGCTGGTACGAGATCGACGTCACCGGTGCGGTCACCGGCAACGGCACGTTCAGCTTCGCCGCCACCTCGCCGAGCGCCGACGGCGCGTACTACGACGCCCGAGAGACCGGCGCGAACGCCCCGCAGCTGGTGATCGACACCGGCACCGCGACGACGAGCCCGCCGCCCTCGGGTGACCCGGTGCTGGTCGGCGCGGGTGACATCGCGAACTCCGGCAACGGCGACTCCGCCACCGCCACGCTGCTCGACAACATCTCGGGCACCGTGTTCACCGCGGGCGACAACGCCTACGACAGCGGCACCCTGACCGAGTACAACACCTACTACGACCCGACCTGGGGCCGGCACAAGACGCGCACCAAGCCGGCGCCGGGCAACCACGAGTACAACACCTCCGGGGCGACCGGCTACTACAGCTACTTCGGCTCGCTCGCGGGTCCGTCGGGCCGCGGCTACTACTCATACGACCTCGGCAGCTGGCACGTGGTCTCGCTGAACTCCGAGGTCAGCATGTCCGTCGGCTCGGCGCAGGAGACCTGGCTGCGTCAGGACCTGGCCGCCAGCACCAAGCCGTGCACGCTGGCGTACTGGCACAAGCCGCTCTACACGTCCGGCTCGAACCACGGCCCGGCCACCGAGACCCGGCCGCTGTACCAGGCGCTGTACGACTACAACGCCGACGTCGTGGTGACCGGTCACAACCACCAGTACGAGCGGTTCGCGCCGCAGGACGCGAACGGCAACCTGGACACCACCCGGGGCATCCGGGAGTTCGTCGCCGGCATGGGTGGCGCCAGCCACTACAGCTTCGGCACGATCCAGCCGAACAGCCAGGCGCGCAACAGCGACACCTTCGGCGTGCTGAAGTTCACCCTGCACAGCAACAGCTACGACTGGCAGTTCGTCCCGGAGGCGGGCCGGACCTACAGCGACGCGGGCACGACCGCGTGCCACTGACGTCCTAGGACGTCGTACGACGGCCCCGCGGCGGAACCGTCCGCCGCGGGGCCGTCACGTCGTACCGCGGTCCTTCAGAGCTTGATGCCGAGCAGCGCGTCGGCGGTCGCGGCGACCAGCGCGGGCGCGCCGGTGTCGTCCCCGTCGGTCGCCGCCCACGCGTCCACGGCGGCCAGCGCGGCGCCGGTGTCGAGGTCGTTCGCGAGCGCCTCGCGGACCGCCGCGAGCACCGCCTTCCCGTCCGGGCCCTTGTCGCGGGCGGCGGCCGCGCGCCAGCGGGCGAGCCGGTCGGTGGCGGTGGTCAGCTCGCCGTCGGACCAGAACCAGTCGGTGCGGTAGTGGTGCCCGAGCAGCGCCAGCCGGATCGCCATCGGGTCGGTGCCGGCGCGCCGGACCTTCGAGACCAGCACCAGGTTGCCCTTGGACTTGGACATCTTCTCGCCGTCCAGCCCGACCATCGCCTGGTGCACGTACGCCTTCGCGAACGGGTGCCGCCCGGTCGCCACCTGTGCCTCCGAGGCGGACATCTCGTGGTGCGGGAACACCAGGTCCGAGCCGCCACCCTGGACGTCGATCGTCATGCCCAGGTGCTCCAGCGCGATCGCCGCGCACTCCACGTGCCAGCCCGGCCGGCCGGGCCCGAACGGCGAGTCCCAGGACGGCTCACCGGGCCGCGCGGCCTGCCACAGCAGGCAGTCCAGCGGGTCGCGCTTGCCGGCCCGGTCCGGGTCGCCGCCGCGCTCGCCGAACAGCTCCCGCATCCGGGTCGCGTCGAATCCCGACACCCGTCCGAAGTCCGGGTCGGACTTGACCGCGAAGTACAGGTCGCCGTCCACGTCGTACACCGCGCCCTCGCTGCGCAGCGTCTCGATCATCGACACCACCAGCGGGATCGACTCCACGGCGCCGACGTAGTGCCGCGGCGGCACGATCCGCAGCGCGGCCATGTCCTCGCGGAACAGCTCGGTCTCGCGCTCCGCGAGCGCCACCCAGTCCTCGCCGGTCGCGTTCGCGCGCTCCAGCAGCGGGTCGTCGACGTCGGTCACGTTCTGCGTGTAGACCACCTCGTGGCCGGCGTCGCGCCACATCCGGACCACCAGGTCGAACGTCAGGTACGTCGCCGCGTGGCCCATGTGGGTCGCGTCGTACGGCGTGATGCCGCACACGTACAGCCGCGCCGGCCCCTCCGCGGGCACGGTCTCCACCAGCGACCGCGACGCGCTGTCGAACAGGCGGAGAGCCCGCGCCGGCCGGGGAAGTTCCGGGATATCTGGTGCCGCCCACGCCTGCATGCCCCGGAGCCTATACAGCGGCCCAAGCGCCCTCGGCACCTGGTCAGAAGGCGGGCCAGGGGATGGCGGGCCAGTCGTCGCTGGGGAGCGGGTGGACCCGCGTGTCGAGCAGGTGGGCGACGCGGAAGCGGGTGATGTCGAGCTCCTCGGCGGTGATCAGCCGGGCCAGGCGCTCGCCGAGGACGCCGTCCAGCTCGACGCCGAGGCGTCGTACATCGGCCAGCAGCTCGTCCGGCACCGCCGACCCGGCCCAGCCCCACAGCACGGTGCGCAGCTTGTCGTCGGCGTTGAACGTGACGCCGTGGTCGACGCCGTACACCGCACCGCCGCCGGTGGACAGGATGTGCCCGCCCTTGCGGTCGGCGTTGTTCACGATCGCGTCGAACACCGACATCCGGCGCAGCGCCGCCGCGTCGGCGTGCACCAGGGTCACCGGGTTGTGCCGGCCGTCGTACGCGTCGAGCACCCCGAGCCAGCCGTCCGGCACCGCGCCGCGCGGCACGATGTCGACCAGCTCGTCCTCACCGTCCTCGATCCACAGCTGGCACATGCCCTCGCCGAACGGGCCGTCGCGCAGCAGCGTCGGTGGTACGACGGACCAGCCGAGCGCCTCCGAGACCAGGTAGGCGGCGTACTCGCGCTGGGCCAGTGTGCCGTCCGGGAAGTCCCACAGCGGCCGCTCCCCCGCCACCGGCTTGTAGACCACGGTCGCTGTCCGCTCGCCGAGGCAGACCTCGCCCTGGAACGTCGCGTTCGACGCCGCGACCAGCCGTCCGGTGACGGTGAGGTCCCCCGACCGCAGCAGGTCGAGACCGGCCAGCGCGGTCATTACGTGTGCCGGCGGTAGCCGTTGGAGCGCGGACAGATGTGCCCCTGCGGGTCGATCGGACGGCCGCAGAACGGGCAGCTCGGCCGCCCGGCCGCGACCAGCGCGACGGCCCGCCGCGCGAACGCGCGCGCCTGCTGCTCGGTGATGCGGACGACGAACACCTCGCCGTCGCCGTTCTCGAGCGTCGTCAGGTCCGGCTCCTCCTCGGGTTCCGGCGCCTCGGGCACGGCGGCGAACACCTCGATCACGACCCGCTCGGCGTCGGCCTCCCAGGCCAGGGTCATGGTGCCGGCCCGGAACTCCTCCTCGATCGGCTGGTCCAGCGGGCGGTTGTCGTCGGCACCGATCACCGCGGCCGGCTCCCGGTCGAACCGGCGGGCGACCTCGTCGAGCATCACGTCGAGACGCTCGGCGAGCGCCATCACCTGCTCCTTCTCGCAGGCCACGGAGGTGATCCGGCCGCCGTCACGGGCCTGCAGGAAGAACGTCCGGGCGCCGGGCTCGCCGACCGTCCCGGCCACGAACCGCTCGGGATCGTCGTACGAATGCACCAGTCGGGACACGCTCCAAACCCTATTACCGGCCGCCAACCACGGCATCCGACGACACCGCTCGACGAGACCGCGTCCGCTTGGGAGGCGGTGGCACCAGTGCGGCGAGGTCGCCGGTGGTGTCGTTGAGCCGGACCAGGAACGGCCGGCCGGGCGTGTAGCTGATCACCGTCGCCGACGCGGTGTCGACCACGATCCGCTGGAACTGGTCCAGGTGCAGCCCGAGCGCGTCCGCGACGATCGCCTTGATCACGTCGCCGTGGCTGACCGCGACCCAGATCGCCTGCGGTCCGTGCGTCGCGGCGACGGCGGCGTCGTGCGCGCGGACCGCGTCCACGCCGCGCCGCTGCATCTCCCGCATCGACTCGCCGCCGGGAAAGGTGACGCCGGACGGGTACTGCTGGACGACCGGCCACAGCGGGTCCTTGGCCAGGTCCTTCAGGGCCTTGCCGGTCCAGTCGCCGTACCCGCACTCGGTGAGGCGGCGGTCCGTGCTCGGCTTCAGCCCGTCGTGCCGGCGCGCGATCTCGGCGGCGGTCTGCCGGCAGCGGTCCAGCGGCGACGTGACGATCGCGGCGAGCGGGATCTTCGCCAGCCGGTCGGCGACCGCGGCGGCCTGCGCCCGGCCGGTCTCGTCCAGCTTCACACCAGGCGTGCGGCCGGCCAGCACGCCGGCCCCGTTGGCGGTGCTGCGGCCGTGCCGGACCAGGATCACCGTGGGCATGTGGTGCACGTTATCCGGTCGGTGCAAGACCCGCGGTGGAACAATGCGAGACGTGATCGTCGACTGCGGGGTGTACGCCGAGGGCGTGCGGCAGGACCTGCCGCGCGACCCCGAGTCGGTCGCCACCGCGATCGACCGCGACGAGCACTGCTTCGGCTGGATCGGCCTGTACGAGCCGACCGAGGACGAGCTGGCCCGGGTGCAGAGGCTGTTCGACCTGCACCCGCTGGCCGTCGAGGACGCGCTCAAGCCGCACCAGCGCCCGAAGGTCGAGCGGTACGACGAGTCGCTGGTCGTCGTACTGCGCACGCTCTGGTACGTCGACGCCGGCGACGCGGTCGAGACCGGGCAGGTCTCGGTGTTCGTCGGGAACCGGTACGTCGTCACGGTCCGGCACGGCACCGGCGGCGAGCTGGCCACCGCGCGGCACGACCTCGAGGAACGCGCGCAGCTGCTCGGCCACGGCCCGGGCGCGGTGCTGTGGGCGATCTGCGACGCGGTCGTGGACGGGTACGAGCTGGTCGCGTCGTCGGTCGAGGAGGACGTCGACCAGGTCGAGGCCTCGGTGTTCTCGCAGCGGCGCACCAGCGACGCCGAGCGGATCTACAGCCTGAAGCGCGAGGTGCTGGAGATGCGCCGCGCGATCCTGCCGCTGCGGGACCCGATGGAGCGGTTCGCGCACGGCGCGGTGCCGGGAATCAGCAAGCAGGCGGCGCCGTTCTTCCGCGACGTCGCCGACCACCTGGTCCGGGTCGCCGACCAGACCGAGACCCTGGACGCGCTGCTCAGCTCGGCGCTCAACGCGCACCTGGCCCGGGTCTCGGTCCAGCAGAACGACGACATGCGCAAGATCTCGGCCTGGGTCGCGATCGCGGCGACCCCGACGATGATCGCCGGCATCTACGGGATGAACTTCGACAACATGCCGGAGCTGACCTGGCACTACGGCTACTACGCCGTGCTCGGCCTGATGGCCGCGATCTGCCTCGGCCTGTACGTCTTCTTCCGCCGCGTCGGCTGGCTCTGACCGGGTTACGTCGCCGTCATCGTGCCGGCGGCGAGCAGGGCGACGAGCAGGACGCCGAGCGCGACGCGGTAGACGGCGAAGACCTCGATCGTGTGCTTCTGCACGAACCGCATCAGCCAGGCCACCGACGCGTAGGCGACGACGAAGCTGACCACCGTGCCGACCGCGGTCGGGACCAGACCCACACCGCCGTGCAGCGCGTCCTTGAGCTCGTAGACCCCCGCGCCGACCAGTGCCGGGATGCCCAGCAGGAAGGCGATCCGGGTCGCCGCGACGCGGTCCAGCCCGCGGAGCAACCCGGCCGAGATCGTGGCGCCCGACCGGGACACGCCCGGGACCAGTGCCAGCGACTGCACCAGGCCCATCACGAGCGCGTCGTTGAACGTGATCCGTGCCAGCGGCCGCGCCTGCGTCGCGACGCGTTCGGCCAGCACCATCACCGCCGACCAGGCGATCAGCGCGCCCGCCACCCACCACATGTTGCGCAGCGGGCCGGAGATCAGGTCCTTGGCCAGGAACCCGACGATCACGATCGGCACCGACCCGACGATCACGTACCACCCCATCCGGTGGTCGAGCTCGCCACGGTGCTCGGGCTTGAACAGGCCCCGGAACCAGGCGACGCTGATCCGCGCGATGTCGGACCAGAAGTAGACCAGGACGGCGGCGATCGCGCCGACCTGGATGACCGCGGTGTACGCCGTGATCGAGGCGTCGTCGATCGGCAGGTCCAGCACCTTCTCCGCGATCGTCAGGTGACCGGTGCTGGAGACGGGCAGGAACTCGGTGAGTCCTTCGACGATGCCGAGGACGATGGATTCCCAGATGGTCATGGCGGTTTGTCAGTCACCCAATCCGGTGAGGTCGAGGGCTTCGGCGACGGTGCGCAAGGTCGCGATCCGGCTGTCCACGTCGCCGTCGAACGGGGTGAGCGCGACCGTGGTCACCCCGGCTTCGGCGTACGCCGTCAGCTTCTCGGCGATCCGCTCCTTGGGCCCGAGCAACGACACCCTGTCGATGAAGTCGAACGGTACGGCGGCCATCGCGTTGCGGTACTGCTTGTCCAGGTAGAGGTCCTGGATGATCTTGGCCTCGTCGGGGTACCCCATCCGCACCGCGAGGTCGTTGTAGAAGTTCTTCTCCCGGCTGCCCATCCCGCCGATGTACAGCGCGGCGTAGCCCCGGACCGGGTCCGCGCAGGCCTGGAGATCGTCACCGACGACGACCGGGACCGAGGCGACCACGTCGAAGCCGGTGAGCTCGCGGCCGCCCAGCGCGCGACCGGCGCGCACGTGCTCCAGCTGGGAGGCGAGGAACGACGGGTCGTTGAAGATGCCGAGCCAGCCGTCGGCGATCTCGCCGGTCAGCTCCAGGTTCTTCGGCCCGACCGCCGCCAGGTAGACCGGTACGTGGTCGCGGACCGGGTGGATCGACAGCTTCAGCGGCTTGCCCGGCCCGTCCGGCAGCGGCAGGGTG
>DASXRB010000164.1:0-4461 GCA_036506875.1 Kribbellaceae bacterium
GAGCAGCCGCCCGATCATCACCAGGTTGCGGCGCCCGGACATGTCCTCGTCGACGCTCGCGTACTGCCCGGTGAGGCCGATCAGCTCCCGGACCTTGCCGGGGTGCTTGACGACGTCGTACCCGCCGACCAGCGCGCGGCCGGCGTCGGGGCGCAGCAGCGTGCCGAGGATCCGGACCGCGGTGGTCTTGCCGGCGCCGTTCGGCCCGAGCACGCCGAGGACCTTGCCCCGGCGTACCTCGAGGTCGACGCCGTCGAGCGCCTTCGTGGTCCCGAAGTGCTTCACCAAGCCTTCGGCCACGACGGCGGTGTCGTTTCGGCTGGACATCGGTTCCCTCCCGGGAAGTGGTGGACTTTCTCGTCCCCACCACCGTCCAGCCCCCCACTGGCACGCCACTGACACCCGGCTGGCACGCCCGCACCCGCCCTGACAGCGCGCTGATCCCCGCGCAATTCGCCTGGTCAACCCGGCGAAGCGAGGGTTCGCCGGGGTTAGAACCGGGGCAGACCCACACTTGACCGGGTTGACCAGGCGAATTGCTGCCGCCGCCCGGCTGAGCGCATTGCTCCCGCCGGGCCGACCACCGAGCCAGGCCGATGACCGGGCCCCACGCGAAAGTGCCGCGGCCCCAACATGGGAGGCAATTCGCCTGGTCAACCCGGCGAAGTGAGGGTTCGCCGCGGTCAGAACCGGGGCAGACTCACAGTCCGCCGGGTTGACCAGGCGAATTGCTGCCGCCGCGCGGCTGAGCGCATTGCTTCCGCCGGGCCGACCACCGAGCCAGGCCGATGACCGGGCCACTTCGCGTAGGGCCTCACGCGAAAGTTCGGGGAGCGGCGTGGGCTACTGGGTGATCGGGAGGATGCGGTTCGCGTAGAGGGCTTCGTAGACCTCGGGGTTGTTGCGGGCCAGGGCGGCGCGGGCGCGTTTGCGGTAGCGCACGATCTGGGTGGTGCCGACCGCCCACAGCACGTACTGCAGCGCGAAGGCGCGCTTGAAGTCGCCGACGTCGTTGAAGCCGGCGACGGAGTAGCTGAGCTGGTGCGCGGACAGGTCGAGCGCGACGCCGACCGCGGCGATGCAGATCAGCGTGGCGATGAAGCCGCCGCCGTTGACGATGCCGTTCGCGGCGCCGAACCGGGTCGCCGGGTTGAAGGTCCGCGCGTAGTCCAGCCCGAGCATGCTGCCCGGCCCGCCGGCGGCCAGGGCGACGACCAGCAGCACGACCACCGGCAGCGGCGCGCGACCCGGCCAGGCCATCACCACCGTCCACATCGAGACTGCCCCGCCGATCACGGCGAGCACGATCCAGGACCGGTAGTACGGGTACCGCGCCGCGTATCGCCCGACGAGCGGGCCGAACGCCATGCTCGCCAGCACCGGCACGATCATCAGAGCCGCCGCCGTCGTCGGCGCGACCCCCTCGCCCTTGACCAGGAACGGATAACCCCACAGCAGCCCGAACGTCGCCGGCGCGAAGCTGGTGGTGAAGTGCGTCCACAGCCCGAGCCGGGTGCCGGGCTCGCGCCAGGCGCGGCGCAGGTTGTTCCGCACCTCGCGCAGGGACTGCTTGGTCCGGTGCGGCGCCTCGTCGTACGGGCTGTCCTTCAGGAACACGAGCACGGCCGCGCCGGTCACCAGGCTGAGCACGGCGGCGCCGGCGAACGTCGGGGTCCAGCCGAGGCCGCGCAGGGCGGCCGACATCGGCAGCGTGGCGCCGATCGCGCCGAGGGCGCCGAGCATGCCGGTCAGCTGCGACATCAGCGGCTGCCGCAACGGCTTGAACCACAGCGTCAACACCCGCAGCACGCTGATGAAGACCAGCGCGTCGCCGACCCCGAGCAGTGCGCGGGCCGCGAGTGCGGCCGGGTACGAGTGCACCAGGCTGAACGCCGACTGTGCGGTGAACAGCAGCACCGACGCCGCGATCAGCAGCCGCCGCGAGCCGTAGCGGTCCAGCAGCACCCCGACCGGAACCTGCATGGCGGCGTAGACGAGCAGCTGTACGACGGTGAACCCGGCCAGCGCCGAGGCCGAGGTGCCGAACCGCTCCGCGGCCTTCAGCCCGGCGACGCTCATCGAGCTGCGGTGCATCACGGTCAGCATGTAGACGGCGAGCGCGGTCGCCCAGATCCCCCAGGCGCGCCGGCCGCCGAGCGGGTGCAGGAGCTCGGTCACCGCAGGTGGTCCGCGGCGCCGTGGATGTGCGTGACGACCAGCTCGCGGAAGCGCTTGGCGCTGGTCCCGCCGAGGGCGGCGAGGAGCTCGGCATGCTCATGGATCGAGCGGTCCATCCGGGCCGGCGCGACCTGCAGCGCGGCGACCCCCATGCGGACCTGCCGGTCCCGAAGGCTCAAGTAGACGTTGGTCAGGATCTCGTTGCCGGCCGCGGCCACGATCGCCTCGTGGAACTCGCGGTCCGCCTCCAGGAACGCCTTCGCGTCCCCGGCTCGCCGCAGCTCACGCATCCGCCGCAGCAGGGGTTCGAGTACGACGACGAGCTCCTTGCGGCGCGGCCACACCTTCGCGGCGGCATGCGTCTCGATCAGCTCGCGGGCCTCGAGGACGTCGTTGATCTCCTGCGGCAGCACCGGCAGCACCAGCGCGCCCTTCTTCGGGTAGAGCCGCACCAGCCCGGCGGCCTCGAGCCGCAGCAGCGCTTCGCGGACCGGAGTGCGCGAGACCCCGACCGCGTCGGCCAGCTCGCCCTCGGTCAGCAGCGTGCCGCCCGGATAGACCCGGTCCAGGATCGCGCTCTTCACGAAGGCGTAGACGCGCTCGGCGGCGGGGATCCGCTCCGCGGCCGGGCCGGCGGCCTCGACGATCCGGGCGATCTCGGTGGTCTCCTCACCGAGGTGTAGCTGGCTGTGCACGTGCGGCCTTTCCGTGAGGCGTACAAGAAGTATCTGTGTTGTATCTATGCTACCGGCGTGCGGGTTTTCCCTCGACCGTGTCCGAATAGTGGCGGAACGGTCTACAGTGCAGCCGTTGCGCTCATCGCCCCGACAGGACCTCACCGCCCCTACAGGAGACGACATGCCTCGGAACCCGCGCCTGCGCTGGCTCTGCGCCGGACTGGCCACCGCATCCCTGGCCCTGAGCCCTGCTGCGATCAGCACCGCTCAAGCCCAGCCGCTCGGCGAGACCGGCCCGCTGATGAACTACGTCGTGAACACCACCGCCACCGGCACCACGGCGAACGCCGAGGCTGCGATCAAGGCCGCCGGCGGCACCGTCGTACAGTCCTGGCCGCAGATCGGCGTCGTCGTCGCGCAGTCGACCGACACGGCGTTCCGTAGCAGGGTCAAGAAGGCGGCGGCGCCCAACACCGTCCAGTCCGTCGGCGCCACCCGGACCGCCGCCACGACCGAGGGGCCGGCCTCCGGCACCCAGAGCATCGAGTCCGAGACCGCCGTCGTCCCCGACCCGCGCGAGTCCGAGCAGTGGGACCTGCGGGAGATCAAGGCCGACCTCGCGCACAACGTCACCGACGGCTCGCGTGACGTGCTGGTCGGCATCAACGACAGCGGCATCGACGAGACGCACCCCGACCTGGCGCCGAACTTCGACGCCGCCGACTCGGTGAACTGCATCAACAACGGCGTCCCGGACACGACCTACGGCGCCTGGCGCCCGACCACCAGCGACCACGGCCAGCACGTCGCCGGCACCGTCGCCGCCGCGCGCAACGGCGTCGGGATCGTCGGTGTCGCGCCGGGTGTGCGGATCGCCTCGGTGAAGGTCGTGAACGACGACGGCTTCATCTACCCGGAGTACTCGATCTGCGGCTTCATCTGGGCCGCGGACCACGGCATGGCCGTCACCAACCACAGCTACTTCATCGACCCGTGGATGTTCTGGTGCGCCGATGGCGCCGACCAGGGCGCGGTGCAGACGGCGGTACGACGTGCCGTCGCGTACGCCACCGGCAAGGGCTCGCTCGCGGTCGCCGCGGCCGGTAACTCGAACTACGACCTGGCCAACAAGACCACCGACAGCAGCAGCCCGAACGACACGACGCCGGCGCCGCGCACGATCGACAACAGCTGCCTCGACATGCCGACCGAGCTGCCCGGCGTGATCACCGTGGCCAGCCTCGACCAGGGCGGGGCGAAGTCGAGCTTCTCGAACTACGGCCTGGGCACGATCGACATCGCCGCCCCCGGCCGCCGGATCCTGTCGACGGTGCTGAACGGCGGCTACGGCCTCAAGTCCGGTACGTCGATGGCCTCGCCGCACGTCACCGGCGTCGTCGCGCTCATCAAGTCGGCGCACCCGGACTGGACCCCGCAGCAGATCACCCAGGCGCTGCACACCGAGGCCGACGACCACGCCTGCCCGGCCACCGACGCGCGCTGCACCGGTACGACCGAGCTGAACGCCTTCTACGGCGAGGGCATCGCCGACGCCCTCGACGCCGTCACCAGGTAACACCCCACGCATCACCGACGTCCCCCGGAC
>DASXRB010000165.1:0-3332 GCA_036506875.1 Kribbellaceae bacterium
GCCGCCGCGAGCGCCGCGCCGCGCGCCGCGGCAGCGGCTGGGACGGCGCTGCCCAGTACGGCCCGGGCCATTCCGGTCCGTACTGGTACGGTCCGGCCCAGTACGGCCCGGGCCAGTTCGGCGGCGTTCCCGGCGGCCCCGCGAGCTCCGGGATCCAGGACACGGTGCGCCCGGCCGGCGCGGACGCACCCGGCTCGTCGTACACCTCGTCATCGGAGACCACCGGCGGCCCGCAGGAGACGCCGGGCACCGGGCCGGTGTGGACCGAGGACGACCCGCTGGGCCTGTACGTCGACGAGCCCCCGGCACCCGGCCCGTCCGCCGGGGTGGCGGCGCCGCGCCGGCGCTGGGTGAAGCCCCTCGTGCTGCTCGCAGCGGCGGCCGCGGTGCTGATCGCCTCGTCCTCCGGCAGCGGCCTGCCGGCCGCCTTCGCGATCGGCCTCTGCACCCTCGGCATCGGCATGGTCCTCGGCGGCTTCGTCGGCCGCACCCGCGGCCTGCTGCCGGTCGGCGTGCTCATGGTCGGCGCGATCGCGGCCACCTCGGCGTTCCACACCTTCCCGGACGTCGCCGACCAGAGCCTGACACCGACCTACGTGACCACGAACGACGACTACGGCATCGACGTCGGGTCGCTCAAGCTCGATCTGACCAAGGCCAGGTTCGCACCGAACGCGGTGGTACACGTGCACGCCAAGCTCGGCGAGATCCAAGTCGTGCTGCCGCCAGATGTCGACGTCGAGGGCTCCGTGTCGGCAAGCCGCGCCGGGTCGCTTGAGGTGTTCGGCCAGAAGACGGACGGGCACAGGGCCAGCCTTCCGATCCACGACCTCGGCGCCGACCGCGAGCGGAGCTTCGATGCGATCACGCTCTACGTGGACGTGCAGTTCGGTGACATCAAGGTGGTACGCGGATGAGCGCGCGCCAGCCCGACGTCACCGGGATCATCGCGGGTACCGTCCTCGCCGGCGGCGCGACCGTGTGGCTGCTCAACGAGTACGGCGCGATCGACACCGACCAGCTCGGCCTGGCGGCGGCGCTCGTACTCGTGGTCTCCGGCATCGTCGGACTCGGCGCGTCGGGCCGCCGCTGAGCGACGCCTCGTGGTGCGAACGCCCCGCTGGCCCGGACCCGCTGAGCTAGGCTGACTCCCGCAGCAAGGGTTCCACCGAGAGGCAACAGGAGTACGTGATGGTGCGGGGCACCGTGAAGTGGTTCAACGCGGACAAGGGTTACGGGTTCATCGCGGTCGAGGGGCAGGACGACGTGTTCGTCCACTGGAGCAAGATCAACGTTCAGGGTTACAAGACGCTCGAGGACGGCCAGGCCGTCGAGTTCGAGGTCGTCGACGGCGCGAAGGGCCGCGAGGCCCACGAGGTCACGCCCGTCTGATCACCGCCATCCCAAAGGCCCGGCACGAACCCGTCCACGCCGGGCCTTCGCCATACCCCCCATTCATCGGGCCCTTGTGACCCGGCGTGTCGCCGTTCATCGGGCCCTTCTGACCAGGACTTCGGCGCGCGAGGGTCCCGGACTCGACTCATCCGCCAGCGATGAACATGAAGTCGCCTGCGTGAACCCCTCGCCGGGTCGGTGGACACGACATTGCCTGTTCACCGACCCGCGATGGGGTACGACGACCCGGCAGCTCGTGTCAAGGCTTCGGTCACGAGGGCCCGATGAACGAGAAGCAATCCCGGTGCTTCCGCTGTCGCGGTCAGAGGAGCGCCCGGATCTCCCGTTCGAAGCGGGCGACGTGGTCGGCCGCGAGCGCGGCTGCCTTGTCCTCGTCGCCGTCGATCACCGCGGACAGCAGCGGACCGTGCTCGACGACGTGGCCGGCCATGCCGGGCAGCCGGCCGGCGAACAGGCACCAGATCCGGGTCGCGAGGTTGTCGTACCGGACCAGGGTGTCCTCGAGGTATGGGTTGTGGCTGGCGGCATACAGCGCGCGGTGCACGCGGACGTCGAGCCGTAGCAGCGCGTCGGCGCCCGCATCGGACCGCGCCCGCACGGTCAGCTCGTCCATCAGCCGGGCCAGCGCCCCGCGCTCGGCCGGGGTCGCCCGCCGGGCGGCGCGGCCGGCCGCCACCGGCTCCAGCTGCTGGCGCACCTCCGAGATGTGCGCCAGGTCGGTGATGTTCACCTCGGTCGCGAACGTGCCCCGCCGCGGGTAGGCGACCACCAGCCGCTCGTGCTCCAGCCGCTTCAGCGCCTCCCGCACCGGCGTCCGGCCCATGCCCAGCGCGTGACCCAGCTGCTCCTCGTTGATCGGCGCGCCGGGCCGGATCTCGAGCATCACCAGCCGGTCGCGGACCACCCGGTACGCCCGCTCCGAGAGCGACTGCGGCTCGTCGTCGAGCTCGACGGCCAGGTCACCGCTGGGAAGCGCCACATCGGCGAACGCCTTGACGTTGTCAGTCACGTGACCTACGGTACATCAACAACTGATATATCAGACGTCTACCAGTCGACCTTAGGTGCCGCCTCATGACGCTCGCAGCCAGCAACGCCTCCCGGAACCTGCTCACCCGGTCACTGCCGGAGCTCGACGCCGAGATCGCCGACGCCGTCGCGGCCGAGCTCCGCCGTCAGCAGTCCACCCTCGAGATGATCGCCTCGGAGAACTTCGCCCCGGCCGCCGTGATGCAGGCACAGGGGTCGGTGCTCACCAACAAGTACGCCGAGGGCTACCCCGGTCGCCGCTACTACGGCGGCTGCGAGCACGTCGACGTGGTCGAGCGGCTCGCCATCGAGCGGGTCACCGACCTCTTCGGCGCCGAGGCCGCGAACGTCCAGCCGCACTCCGGTGCGCAGGCGAACGCGGCCGCGATGTTCGCGCTGCTCGACCCGGGCGACACCATCCTCGGCCTCGACCTCGCGCACGGCGGCCACCTCACCCACGGGATGCGGATCAACTTCTCCGGCAAGCTGTACGACGTCGTGCCGTACCACGTCCGCGAGTCGGACTTCCGGGTCGACATGGCCGAGGTGGAGGCGCTCGCTCTCGAGCACCGGCCGCGGATGATCGTCGCCGGCTGGTCGGCGTACCCACGGCAGCTCGACTTCGCCGAGTTCCGGCGGATCGCCGACCTGGTCGGCGCCTACCTGCTGGTCGACATGGCGCACTTCGCCGGGCTGGTCGCCGCCGGGCTGCACCCCAGTCCGGTGCCGTACGCCGACGTGGTGACCACCACCACCCACAAGACACTGGGCGGTCCGCGCGGCGGTGTGATCCTGAGCCGGGCCGAGCTAGCGAAGAAGATCAACAGCGCGGTGTTCCCCGGCCAGCAGGGCGGCCCGCTGGAGCACGTGATCGCCGCCAAGGCGGT